>JARGOJ010000796.1 GCA_029210225.1 Planctomycetota bacterium | reverse complement strand
CCGATGCCGCGCCCTTACTGAAAGTCTTGGAGCCCTATTTAGCAGATAAAGACCTGTCTCAAAGCGTGAACAAATCACTGGAAGTTCTGGGAGAAGATGCGCTGCCACTCTGGAAGAAGGCGATCGAATCCATTCCTGAGGGCCCCAAGGGGACCTTTCGCTTTTATGCCATTGAGAAGCTCGGGGCGAAGAGCCTGGCCTTTCTCAAAGTCTTTATCGACGACTCAAAACCCGAGCGACTTCAGAGAGAGGCTGTGCTTGCCTTGGGAAGAATGGCGATCAGCCGGACGAAGCCAATTTCTGGGGCGATACCACTTCTAACAAAGGCCCTCGATTTAAAAGCGGAGAAGCCTCGCTATTTTGCGACGGTGTTCTTTGCTCGCTTGGGGGCAAAGGGAGAGGGAGCTTTGGGAAGGCTTGATGAACTGGCGAAGTCGTCGAACAAGCAGATCGCTAAATCTGCGGAGAAGGCTGCCAAGGCCATTCGCAAAGCCCTGAAGTAATGAGTGACTCGGAACTCCAAAGACTGAAACGCCGATGGCAGGCCGATCCAGGGGACGCGCAATTGCGTGACGATTTCGCCAGAGCCTTGCGGCGATCAGGATTGCAACCTCACTATGCATTGATCGCCTGTATCGAATCGAATCTAGAGGCCTTGACGGCGGTTCTTGAGGACATTGATAAAAAGGGCATCTCCGATATCTTATGCCTTGGGGGCGTGGTTGGCTCGGGCCCGAACCCAGTTGAAGTCATTGATTTGGTTCGGAAGAGATGCCGTGTTTGCCTTGTTGGCCTGAAAGATCGTCTCCTCTTAACAGAGGACCATTGGTTTCGGCGGATAGCAGTCCTTGGAAAGTGGGTTCGAGGTCTGCTGGAGCCTAGTCTATTCTCGGGGGCCAAGCGCCGTGCTCGCTGGAAGTTTCTAAACGACCGCCCGATTCAGCATGAGGAAGAGGGAGTTCTCTTTGTTCATGGATCACCGAGGGGGCCAGACGAACAAATCTCGGCGAGGGACGTAACAACTGGGAATGGAGAGGGGCTCTCGCCGAAGTTGGAAGCGGTTTTTGGTCTTGTTGAATCTTTGCTGTTTAACGCTCTCACTCATATTCAAGGTGTCACGACATCCGATAACGAGCATTTCTCAGGGGCGGAATTGAATTATCACTATGAGATAAGGCCGAATGGTCCGAAACTCATTATTAATGTAGGTTCGGTGGGGCAACCTCGAGACAACGACACTCGGGCAGGATACGTCGAGAGGATTGGGCCTCATATCTTCTTTCATCGAGTCCCCTATGACTTGGAGAAGACCATTGCCAAAATCAAAGCGAACAAACATATTGATGGCGCGCTTGGGGAGTGTTTGAGGGAGGGGATTTAGTGAGCGCTGAGTCAATCGAGAGAAGCTTTTGGAAAGTGAGCCCCGACCAAATCCGGGGCTTCTTTTATGCAGGGGCGTTTGGTGATGCCTTCGGCTATCGCTTTGAGAACGAGGGCTGTGAATCTCAAGACAGAGAGGATTGTCATTCATTGTTGAGTCTTAGTGACGATACTCAATTGACTCTGGCGACTTGCGAAGGGTTGATCGAGAGCGCTGGGAAGGTCAAGCCTGAGTGTATCGCGGCGTCTTTGGCGAGGTGGTTTCAAGAGCGACCGTTGCGGGGCTTGGGGTCGTCAACCGCGAAGGCGCTGAAAGAGTTGAGCCTTGGAGGCCATTGGGCGCTGGTTGGCGCCAAGGGGGATCGGGCTGCGGGAGCGGGAGCCGCCATGAGAGTTGGGCCCCTGGCCTTCTTTTTGGACCTCAAGGACGCTCGTGATCGTGGGGTCCTCCGGGATTGTTGCCGTATTACACACCACCATGAAGAGGCCTACTGCGGCGCTTTGGCGCAATGTTTAGCGCTGCAATCTATTCTCAAAACAGGGCAGCTAGGGTTAGGAGCAATCATTGAGGAGTTGCCTGATTGCGTGACTCGGGATCGATTGACTTGGTTGAACAAACGCCCTGAAGCCACTCTTAAGGACTTCGCCGAAGAGTTTGGAGCGACGGGTTATGTCGCGGACACGGTGCCTTTGGCTTTGGCGGGAGCGCTTCGTATGACGCAGCTTGGTTTTGAAGCGGTGCTTTGGGAATTCGCCGAACTCGGGGGCGACGTTGACACTCAGTGCTTCCTCGCAGCGCAGTGTTATGGATTGCAGCAGGGCATGGGAGGGCTGGCCCAGGATCAATTCGAGCGATTAATCGAGAAGGATCTTGTTGAAGAGCATGCTGACGGTTTTCTGACCTTGCTCGGGAGCCTGGGCTTGGGACTTGTGCATGAGTGACGCGGAGATACAAAGGCTGAAGCGCCGTTGGCAGGCCGATCCTGAGAATGCTTCACTCCGTGAAGATTACGCCAGAGCTTTGCGACGCTCTGGATTAAAGCCCCACTATGCACTGATCGCCTGTATCGAATCCAATTTAGAGGCCTTGAACGCAGTTCTTGAGGACATAGATAAGAAGGGCATCCCCGATATCTTATGCCTCGGAGGAATCATTGGATCGGGGCCAAACCCCAGCCAAGTCGTTGCGCTTGTCATGGAGAGATGCCGGATCTGTATCTATGGTCAAACGGACAGTCTCTTGGAGCCTCTGCCCTCATGGCACGGACAACGAGCTAGACTGGGGAAGTGGATACAAACGCAGATAAAGCCCATTTTCATACTGGGGTCTTCCCATGGAGTTCATTGGAATTACATCAAGGAACGGCCTCTCCAATATGAAGAAGATGGAACTCTCTTTGTCCATGGATCTCCTCGGAAACCCAATGACCCCCTCTTGCTGACGGATGTTGTGCTTGGAGGCACGCCTAAATTAGAGGAGGTTTTTGACGCCTTTGAGACGGTCGCGTTCAATTCGCAAACACATATTCCAGGTGTTATCACTTCCAAATACGAGGCCATGAGTCCCAGGGATATCCGTGGCTACTATGAAATGAAATCGGGAGATCCCAAACTCGTGATCAACGTCGGCTCCGTGGGTCAGCCTCGGGATAAAGATAATCGGGCTGGCTATGTTGAAAGAATCGGCCCGCATATTTTCTTTCATCGGATTGCTTACGACTTTGAGAGGACTATCTTCAAAATCAAGGTGAACAATCATATCGACATGCTTTCGGGGGAGCGCTTGCGCTATGGCACATAGCGAGTCCTCCATTAAGTTTAAGAAGTCTTCTAAAAACTGAGATGGAAACCGAGGAGCGCGGCATCAATTCCGATTTGACTCAGTCAGCTCCGAAGCACTTACAATCCTCATATTCTGGGGCAAAACAACATTGTTCAAAACAATCAAGGTCCCAGAAGGGACTTCGAAGCATACCCTGGGGAATATTGTTGTCGAACGGCCATAGAACTACGGCGCTAGGTGAATCATGTGGATCAAGAGTTAGAAAAACTGCGACGAGCCTACCTCTCTGACCGCAGCAATGAGAACTTGGGGCGCGACTATGAACGGAAATGGCTACGGACTCAGTCTTTCGATCTCACGAATAAGGTGGTCGATCTAAAGGTTGTCTATGAGGGCGTTGCTATGTCCGGGAAGACGACGAACTTTGAACAGCTTCAGCGTTCCTATGGTGATGCCGCGTCGGTCCTCTATGTTGGGTCCCACGAGGGAGACCGAATTCTCTGTTTCTCAATTAAACTTAAGGATAACGAGCTGCTTGGGGAGTGGACTGGATTGACTTTGAGGGTCGGGCTCTATACTGTGCCTGGAGCTTGTTACTACCAAAATACACGGCGACTGCTGCGGCAAAACAGTGATTGCATCGTCTTCATCCCGACGAGGATGCGTCATTTACTCGGGCGTTCAAAAGAACAATATGATGATGTTTTAGACTACATGAAGACAACTGAAACAAAGGATTTCCCCATTGTGTGGCAGAGGAACGATGGTCATCCAGACTCGATTCCCTGGGATGAAGTGCTTAGAAAGCATGAGCCTGCTCCAAAGACTGTGACCGCGAACGCTTTCAGAGGAGCTGGGGTCAAAGAAACCTTGGATGCGCTGCTTGTTGAGATCGTGGGAGATTCTCTAAAGCGCGTGGCCCTGTTCCCAGATCGATTGAAGTCGGTCAAGCCATTTGCTTTTGATCTCGCCAAAGGATTGACCGTAGAATCGCTGGGTTGATTGAGCGGATTCCTATTTTTTAGCGAGGGTCTTTCATTGAGTGATCGTGAATTAGCTGCCTTGGAACGCCAGCTCTCAACAAATCCGGAGCAGGTCGAGCTAAGATCGAGCCTTTATAGGCTGCTGCTGAGAATGGGGCGCGTGAGCCCAGAAATGATTCTCAAAGCAGCTCGACTTGGGGATGCTGCGGCGCTGATTCTTGAGCCCGATCCTGATTCCGAGACCTATCTTTCGAACTCGGATTTGAAAGCCTTGCGAGATCTACCATGCAGAGAGCTTTTCATTGAGGACCACAAGTCCGATGTGACGGCGAGAGGATTGACTTATCTCAAGGACATGTCACTTCACTCACTTCTGATAGAGGGGCATTCAGGCATTAC
>JARGOJ010000795.1 GCA_029210225.1 Planctomycetota bacterium | reverse complement strand
GCTCTGATGCCCAAGCGAGTCAAGCACCGTAAACAACAACGAGGGACGCTGAAAGGCTTTGCAACACGAGGAAACTTTGTTGCATATGGCGAGTTCGGCCTTCAGAGTCTTGAGTATGCCTGGATTCCAGGTAATGTGATTGAAGCCAGCCGTATTGCGAGCAACCGGGTTGTTTCGCCTTTAGGTGGCAGGATTTTCATTCGTATTTTCCCCCACAAGCCTATCACTAAAACTCCTGCTGAAACTCGTATGGGTAAAGGTAAGGGTGAGCCCGAGTATTGGGCTGCTGTGGTCAAGCCAGGCACGGTCCTCTTTGAGGTTGGTGGTGGCGTTGGCGAGGAAATCGCGAAGAAAGCCTTGTCTCTTTGTGCTCATAAACTGCCTTGTAAGGTGCGCTTTGTGAAGCGGAGGCCAAAACTATGAAAATCGAAGAATTACGCGGTAAGTCGAGCGAAGATCTGCTTGATTTAATCGAAGAATGTAAAGAAAAGTTGTTCAAGTTGCGTTTTGCAGCAGTGACAGACAAGGTTGACAATCCGAGCGAGATCCGCAAATTGCGTAAGACAGTCGCTCGCGTCAAAACCATTCTGGGGCAACGTGAATCGGCACCCGCCGAGGCAACAGCAGGAGCAGACGAGTGACTGAAGAAGAGAAAAACGAAGCCGAGGCTGGCGCTGAGACTGGAGCGGAAGCTCCTGCAGACGCTGAGGCAGCAAGCCAAGACGGCGAGACAACGCAAGCCGTTGTTGAAGAGGCTGAAGAAGGCCGTGGTAACCGGAAGACATTGGTCGGTACTGTCGTTTCAGACAAGATGAGCAAAACTCGTATTGTCAAAGTGAAGCGTCATGAAATGCACCGCCGTTATAAGAAATTCATCTCCCGGGATACAAAATATGCCGCTCACGATGAGAACGCTGAGGGACAAGAAATCTCTAAAGAGGGCGACAAAGTCCTTATTCAAGAGACTCGCCCCTACTCAAAGACAAAGCGTTGGCGCGTCGTGAAGGTTCTTAGTTGAGGAGTTTTGCCATTTTTTGGTGGACTCTGACGCATTAAGACGTTAAATAGCTGGGCTCTTCTTTGCTTAGGCACCCTTTATCGGTGTCGATCGGCAAAGACGGCGCCCGAAACTTAAAGCGTGAATTAGCTGTGTAAGCAGTCAATTCAAAGCCTCGCAGGAGTTCCAATCTTTGGGATTGGAGCTCATGACAGATACGAATTCTCTTCCGGAGAAGTGAATTCAGGAAACAGTGAGACTTTTCAATGATCCAGATGCAGAGTAATCTGACCGTGGCCGATAACTCGGGCGCAAAGAAGTGCCAGGCGATTAAAGTCCTTGGTGGTTCAAAGCGTAGGTATGCGAGTCTTGGCGATATCATCGTCATGACTGTCAAGCAGTCCCTTCCAGGCAGTGATGTAAAAACAGGCACCGTTCTTAAGGGTGTGATTGTGCGTGTCAAGCGCGAGGTTCGTCGCAAAGACGGCTCTTATGTGCGCTTTGATGATAACGCCGTAGTTCTCGTCAATGACGATGGAAGCCCTCGAGGGACTCGTATTTTTGGCGCCGTGGCTCGTGAGCTGCGCGCAAAGAATTTCATGCGAATCATTTCCTTGGCTTCGGAGGTGGTTTGACCATGAAAAAATCAATGAAATCAAAGATTAAGAAGCGCCCGAAGCTCAAGATCAAAGCTGATGATATCGTGAAGATTATCACTGGTGCTGATAAGGGTGAGACTGGCAAAGTGCTTCGGACCCTGCCTTACGAGCGCAAGGTCGTTGTGCAGAATATCAACATGCACTGGAAGCACCTCAAGCGTTCTCAGGAGGCTCCAAGCGGAGGCCGTCTTGAGCGTGAGCAGCCCATTTCGATCTCGAATGTGAAGCTCGTCCAAAGCGCTGGTAGTGACGCCGAGTAATTCGAAGTCGTTCCAATAGACATATAAAAGCTAGCCCCGCGATGCGGGGAACACCGAGTTGGTAATCTCAGCGAATGAACGATGCTGTTAGGGCATGGAGAGCTGGGTAAATCAACCGAGGAAGAACAATGGCCAGGTTACAAGATTACTATAAGAATACTGTCGCAGCACAGCTCAAAGAGCAGTTCAAGCTCGAGAACGTGCACATGATCCCCAAGGTCAGCAAGATCATTTTGAATATGGGGATCGGCGACGCCCGTGAGAATCCTAAGAAGCTTCAAGCTCTCCAGAAAGACTTGAGCACGATAGCAGGGCAGTCCGCTGTCACGACTCGAGCTCGTATTTCTGTGGCGAACTTTAAGATTCGTGAGGGATATGCTCTCGGTTGTAAAGTCACTTTGCGTAGACAACGCATGTGGGAGTTCTTGGATCGCGCAATTTCATTTGCAATTCCGCGTATTCGAGATTTCCGTGGCCTCTCCCCCAAAGGGTTTGATGGCCGTGGCAATTTTTCGTTCGGTCTTCAGGAACAGATTGTCTTTCCGGAGATTGCCGCTGATCGTCTTGAGCACATTCACGGAATGAATATCGTGATTGTAACCACGGCGAAGAACGATGCAGAAGGTCGGGAATTGCTTCGCTTATTAGGCTTCCCCTTCCGTGATTTGGATGTTGTCCAGATCGCTTCAGCGAAAGCTTGAAGTCTGACCTTCGAAGAAACCAAAATAAGAGACTATTCTAGAGTAGGGTGAATAATGGCTAGACTTGCACTCATTAATAAGTCAAAAAAGCCTCAAAAGTTTAAGGTTCGGGAATATAACCGCTGTCAATTGTGTGGTCGTCCCAAAGCGGTTTATCGCAAGTTCAAAATTTGTAGAATTTGCTTCCGCACGTTGGCCTTACAAGGCCGAATTCCTGGTGTTACAAAGGCCTCTTGGTAAGAGACCGCTTTGCTGTCAAGCAAGAGGATAAAGGGTTTTCACGAAACGTGAAGCCCGTAGGATAAGGAGTCCACCAACGATGACGATGACAGATCCCATCGCTGATATGTTAACTCGCATGCGAAATGCCTTGCGTATTGAGCGTAATAACGTCACAATCCCGCGCTCAAAAATCAAAGTCGGCATTGCCGAAGTCTTGAAGCGTGAAGGCTACATTGAAAACTTCGAGGTTGATGAGACAGGCCCACAGGGCAGTATGAAAGTCAATCTCAAGTATGGCCCGAACGGTGAGCAAGTCATTTCTTCCATTCGCCGTGTTTCAAAACCAGGCCGTCGGCTTTACTCCACGGTTCAAGATTTGAAGCCTGTATTGAATGGACTTGGAATTTTAGTTCTTTCGACTTCGAAAGGCATTCTTTCGGATCGTGAAGCTCGCAAGCAGAGTGTCGGCGGAGAATTGCTCTGCGAGATTTATTGACGCAGTAATAGGCCGGCTTGCTCAATGAGCGTTGGTTAAGGCTGTGAAAGGAAACAAAGAATGTCAAGGATTGGGAAACAACCCGTCGCCATTCCTTCGGGAGTGTCGATCACTTGGAAAGCGCCCGTTTTGACTGCGAAAGGCCCTAAGGGTCAGGTCGAATTAAACATTCATGGAGACATGAATGTGGCGGTTGAAGAGAAGGCCATTGTGGTCACTCGCCCCTCCGACGAGCGCAAGCACAGAAGTCTTCACGGACTCACTCGTGCCTTGATCAATAATCAGATCACGGGTGTGAGCCAGGGATTCACGAAGAATCTTGAAATTCATGGTGTTGGCTATGCGGCCACAGTCAAAGGCACTGTCCTTTCCATGAACATTGGCTTTTGCCACCCTGTCGACATTGACTTCGGAAAAGATCTCGTAGTCAAGGTTGAGAAGGGTAAACCCATTAAGATGTCTGTGAGCGGAATCGACAAGCAAAAGGTCGGTCAACTCGCCGCAAATATTCGCGCCGTTCGTCCTCCCGATCCCTATAAAAATAAGGGAATTCGTTATACGGGTGAGCAGCTTGAGAAGAAAGAAGGAAAGGCCTTCGGTAAGAAGTAGGCCTCTCCAACATAGATGATTTAAGGATCAAGAAGATGTCCAAGCTGAAGGATAAAAGAGCTGGATTACGAAAGCGCCACTATCGCATTCGTAACAAGATGTCTGGAACAGGTGATAGACCACGTTTAGCGGTTTATCGCAGTTCAAAGCACATTTATGCTCAGATCATTGACGACGAGACCGGGCACACCCTCGTTTCCGCTTCGACTAGTATCAAAGAAGCGCGTGATCAACTTAGTGGAAAAACTGGTGGCAATATTAACGCGGCTGCAATCGTAGGACGTATGGTCGCAGAGCGCGCAAAAGAAAAGGGCGTCACGAAAGTATCTTTCGATCGTGGCGGATTCAAATATCACGGTCGCATCAAAGCATTGGCGAACGCGGCGCGGGAGGCTGGCCTTGAGTTCTGATAACGAAAACGTCCAAGACGGAAACGCTGAACAAGCGAAAGCGGATAAGCCCGCTCCAACTGCGAAGCCTGTCGCTCGCACCCAGGGTGCTGATCGCATCAATCAGGGTGGCGGTGGCGGCGGACGTGGCCAAGGAGGCCGTGGACGCGGTCAAGGTGGCGGCGGTGGTCGTGGCCAAGGCGGCGGTGGTC
>JARGOJ010000794.1:3546-4550 GCA_029210225.1 Planctomycetota bacterium | reverse complement strand
GGGGAGGATATCGAGCCCTTCTTCCTTCGCAAAGCGCGCCACATCCTCCGCGCTGCCATGGGCCATGAGTATCGCCTTCATGGGGACCACTGTCTCAGGCTGCACACCATCGTCCGCGCTCTTATCGGGGTCATCCCACGGACGAATCTCCAAGAGGGTCACCCGGTATTTTTTGCGAATCCCAATCTCAGCGACCGTCTTCCCCGTCAACTTCGACGTTGGCCGGGCTCCCATACGGAATATGTTCCCAGGCAAGCCGTAGTTTTTAGCGAGGTCCGTGGCTGTCAGCCCTGACTTCCCTTCCTGATTGACGTTCTCCCAAGGATGGCTCGATTTACTCTTTGAGTTTAGAAGGCGCGGGCTCGCGACAAGAACAAATGAAATGCCACAGATGAGAAGAATGATCCCAGGACCGGTAAAGCTAAAGAAGCCGAAGGGGGTCGCCCCAGCCCGAACCAGCTCCGAGTTGACCACCAAATTCGGTGGGGTGCCAATGAGCGTTAACATGCCTCCAAACAAGGCCGCAAACGCCAAGGGCATTAACAGTCGCGACGGAGGAATATTCAATCGACGCGCCAATTGAGTGACAACGGGCATGAGCATTGCGACCGCCCCGGTTGAACTCATAAACGAAGAGAGCCCTGCGGACGCGAGCATGCAAGCGCAGAGTAAGTTGCGCTCTTTGCTTCCTGAAATGCTGAGTATTTTCTCGCCAAAGCGCTCAGCCACCCCAGTCCGTGAGAGCGCTTCACCAACGACGAAGAGCCCTGCTAAGACCAGAACAATCGGCGCGGAGAAGCCTGCGAGAGCTTCTGTCGGATCCAAGATGCCGGTCAACATAAAGGCAAGCAAGGCCATGAGCCCGACGACATCAATGGGTAACCGATCCATCACAAAGAGGATCAGCGTCACACCAATAATTACGAAGGTCAAAATCATTTCATACTCGCGAGAGACCGTCGTCAATCATTGAAGCTAAAATCATTAAAATGGCAATAAGCGCC
>JARGOJ010000794.1:0-3536 GCA_029210225.1 Planctomycetota bacterium | reverse complement strand
GCTTCATCTCGGTTGAGACGATCACTGATTTCTTTCGCCAGAATCTTTCGCTTCACCTTCATGGACGCTGTCCGAGGAAACTCTTCGTCCCAAAGAATGTAGCGAGTCAGCCTTTTATAGTCTGGAAGGCGACGATTGCGCTGACGAATTTCTTCAATCAATGTTTCCTCGTCCGCTTTGCTCTTAGCACGAACAACAACAGCGAGCTCTTCTCCGGTCATGGTCTGCTGCGGGAATAAGTAATTCGCAGCAAAGACGCACAAGTCTTCGAATTCGGTGTCTAAGCTCTCAAACGCCGCTTCAACGTCCTCGGGATAGACATTCTTGCCCCCCTCAGTGACAATCATGTTCTTAGCGCGCCCCACCAATTTCAAATGCCCTGAGGCGTCGATGGTTCCAAGGTCGCCGGTCCGCAGCCAACCATCAACAATGGCCTCTTTGGTGAGCTCCGGCTCGTCAAGATAGCCCTTCATCACTGTCGGCCCTCGCAGCCAAACTTCGCCAACCCCCGCGTCGTTCTTGTCGCGAAGCTCCAAGTCCATCCCTGGAACAACGGCCCCGACAGAGTCGCCACGGAACGGCTTCAAATCGTTGACCGTCACCACAGTGCCAGCTTCTGTTAAACCATAGCCAATGACAACCGGCAATCCGAGGCTATTGAAATACTCCGCGCAATCTCTATCGACGAAGGCGCCACCGACGAACATAAAGCGCAATTGACCGCCGAAGGCGTCGTGGACAGGCTTGAGCAGCTTGCTTGAGATCTTATGATTGGGCTGGCGAACGGTCGCCATTTCATTGACTTTGATCAAGCCGTCAAGAACGCGCTTCTGCCAGTCCGGACGTGCGTCAAGCTTGTCCCGAATGCGTCGCTCCAAGGCCTTAAGAACCATAGGCACCAAAGACATGTGAGTGATCTTATACGACTTCATTGTTGAAGCCAAAAACTCAGGGCGCAGCGTCATTTGATGAACAATGGTGCCCCCAAAGAGCAATGGCAGGCAAAAGCCGCACATAAAGTCGATCGCGTGGTTGGTCGGCAGGATTGAAAAATACTTATCCCCTTCTTCCATAGGATAGAGGTTGCCGAGGATCTGCGCCTGAGCCATGTAGTTGTCATGGGTCAAGAGACAACCCTTTGGAGTGCCTCCTGTCCCTGATGAATAAACGATACAAGCGACATCAGCGCGCACTCTGGGGACATACTGAAAGTCGACCGTAGGCTTATCATTCCAGCGCTTCACGAAGCTCGGAGTCTCTTCATCGGCGGGCAAATCAGTCACAAAGACCTGCATGTTTTCTGGCAGAGTCTTCGCATCGATGGATCGCCAGCGAGGATAATCAATGATGAGCGCCTTGGGCTTGCAGTGCTGAAGCAGCGCGACTTGCTCAGGTCCCGTCAATTTGTAGTCGATGGGGACCAGGACTGCCCCCGTCCAGATTGCGCCAATGCCCGAAATCACCCAACGGGACTGATTTTGCATGATGATCGCGACGCGATCATCCGCCTTCACTCTACAATCTTCAGATTGGAGGCGAGCGGCGACACGCTCTGCGGCACGGCGAGTCTCTGGGAAAGTCCAGCGACTGTTCTCGCGCTTGCGATTGGCTTCAATGAGGGCGGTATTGCTATTGAAGGTCAGCAGAGCGTCACGAAACGCTTCTCCTAGACAATTCAAGCGTGTTAAATCCAACATCAACGTCTCTTATCAATTAAGGCAGCCAACGCGTCAAACGTGACCACGCCCTGAAGCTCGTAGTCAGGAATCTCTACGTCGAATTCCATTTCAATATCACTCAGCAATTCAAGCGCCTGGATACTATCGATGTTCAAGGCCTGAAAGAAATCCTGATCCGGTGTCATCTGGCTGGTTTCTACTTTGAAACGCTTGCCAGCTAATTCAATTAATTTCGCTGCGGTTGCCATGAGTTCATTCCCTTTAGAGATAAGGACGGACGTCGTCGCTTTCATAAAAAGTCTTCAGCGCGGCTTTCACTGCGGGGTTCTTAAAGAGACGCAAGAAGTGCTCTTTCTCCTGTTTTAATTCCTCAGTCGGCAGCGGCTTGATAAATGACTTGCAGGTCCTCATCGCGTCGCCGTCAAAGTGAGCCGTCTGCCGAGCCATCGCACGAGCCACGTTGGGTCCTTCACCGACGGCCACCATTTGACTGACAAGCCCGACTTGCACCGCCTTCTTTGCATTGATACTACGCCCGGTCAGCAAGAGATCCCGAACCAGCGCGTTGCCAACGTCCCGCTTCAATCTTGGAATCCCGCCAAAGCCTGGAATAATCCCAAGGCGCAATTCAGGAAAACAAAAGCGCGCTGTCTTCTCCGCTATGAGAATGTCGCAGGTCAAGGCCAATTCAAATCCGCCGCCAAAACACACTCCATGAACAACGCCAATCGTTGGCATAGCTAAAGTGTCTAAGCGATCCATAACACTGTGAATACGATCTAAGAACTCCCGAAGCTTCGCTTCATGACCGCCGTCAGGATGGGCCAGGACGCCTTCGTAAAGCTCGCGCAGGTCAGCTCCCGCGCAGAAGCCTTTCGCGCTTCCACTACGCAGAATAAGGGCTTTCCCCTTGTTCGGATCGATGGTCTCAAGCACTTCTTCGAGAGCAAGCAACATGGCGGAGCCAATTTCGTTGCAAGGCGCACGATTGAGGACAAGCTCGTAAATGCCATCTTTTGGGTCGAAGTGACAATCAATCATGATTTATACAGGCCCTCGATCTCCATCTTGAAATAGGCTTCAATCGCGTTGCGACGTAATTTCTGATTGGCTGTGAGCAATTCCTTTTCGTAGGTCAGTTCTTCTTTAGCGTGATGGAATTGACGAATGCGGCGATAGTGCGGCAGCTCTTCATTCACTAGATCCAAGGCTTTTTGAATGTCGTCTGTTTTTGCCTGTCCCGTCACAATGCAGGTCAGGAATGGGCGTCCGTGACCGATGACGACCGCTTGCGCCAAATCTTCGCAGGCCTCTAAAATCATGTTCTCAATAGGCTCTGGCGCCACATTATGGCCCGACTCGGGAACGAGTACGTTCTTGGCTCGGCCGACAATCTTCCAATTTCCCTTATCATCAACCTCTGCCAAATCTCCAGTATAAAACCAACCGTCCTTGATCGCCTCGGAGGTCTTCTCTTCTAAGCCCCAGTAGCCCTGGAAGATATTCGCCCCTTTAACCATCAACTCCCCTTCTTCAGAGAGCTTCAGTTCAATACCTTTAATCGCATGGCCAACACGACCCGCTTCAATCTGATAGGGCTTGTCCATCGTGACAATGGCCGTTGTTTCCGTCAGACCGTAGACTTGATAGACAGGGATCTCTAGGAGTTCAAACCAAGCTTGAGTCTCTTCACTGAGCGGTGCGGAGCCACAAATAAGGAAGTCCCATGACGACGCCACTTTTTGGCGAATCCCATTGAAGACAACCTTGCCGAGCATTAGGCGAACGCTGTCAAAGAGCGTGTTTTCCTTCGCTCGCTTACGCATATGAGCTTCGATGCCCATATTGTAAAGCCTA
>JARGOJ010000793.1 GCA_029210225.1 Planctomycetota bacterium | reverse complement strand
CAACATCAGGGAATAAGCTGACGCCGATGGATCGATAAGAAGTAACACCGAAGACTAGGAATGAGGAGATAAGCATGAGCACAAAGATGGGACGACGAATTGAAAACTCTGAGAATTTCATTGTTTGTCCTTCCCAGCAGTTTTGGCTTTACGGCTCTGCACCTTCATACCCACGGCCAAAACAGAGGGGTCGTCAATCACCACTGTCTGCCCCACTTGCAGCCCCTTTTCAATTTCAACCCAGTCTCCTTCATTCAGACCAAGCTCTACTCGGGCCAAAGTCACGACTCCTTTTTCAACGACAAAGACATGGGCTTCCCCCGATTCATAAATGACAGCCTTCCCTGGAATAGCGACGCTGCTTGCTTTGGATTGAAATGGAAAGCGGGCGCGACCAAACTGCCCGGCTTTAAAGCGCCCGGATGAATTGTCGACCGCGACTCTCGCTCGATAGGCCCGAGTGTTAAAGTCGACTTTTTGATTGACCCGAAGAACAACCCCCGGAATAGGCTTTGATGACGTCGTGTCGAGCACCTCCGCCTTTTCCCCCACCTTGATTTTATGGATGTAACGCTCGGGAATATTCGCCTGGAGCGCCACAACGGCGACGTCCATAATTTCCAAGACCTCAACCCGAGGCAAAGCGGTCACGCGGTCCCCGACCTCGACGTAGAAGTCGGTGATGACCCCGGTGTAGGGCGCTCTGATCTTTGTTTTTGTCAGCGCGGTCTCTCGCCGTTCAACTTCTATTTTCGCCAACTCTAACCGCGACTGCGCCTCCGCCAGCTCCGCCTTGGTTGGTCCTGAGACAGCAATATCCAGTTCTGCTGTAGCTCGTTCAAAGTCGGCCGAAGCCAATTGATACTTCGATTGAAAGCGCTCCAGGTCGCTGGTCAGAAACGCGTTCTTCCGAAGCAGTTCTTTGGCCCGATCCAAGTCTCTCTTCGCTTGCTCCAGGGAGGTCTTCGATGCGGACAGCCGGGCCCTCAAGCGGCGGATTTCTTCAGGGCGGCGCCAAGCTTTGAGCAGCTCGAAACTCCGAGTCGCGATCATATGCTGAGCCTTGGCTAAGGCGAGGGCCTGCTTAAAGTCGCGCTCAGCGAGCTTGACTAAGACCTGGCCCTTCTCCACTTTTTGTCCCAGGCCGACGACCAAGGTCTTCTCGAAAGAGAGATGCCCTGATTTGACTTTGATAGATTGTTTCGAGAGCGGTATGTCCGAGACCAAAGCATCGACCTCACTCACGATCACAGAGCGCCGAGCTGGTAGAAAATAGCCGACAAACTCAATTGATGACGTGAGAGTTCGACTTTCGACAAGCGCTGTAGTGACCTGAGTCGCGGGGCGATCTTTCGGTCCAACAGCAGCTGAGCCTTGAGCGTTTTTTTGGCAGCCAACGGTGAGGAGGACGGACAAAATTAAGATGGAATAAAGAAGCCTCATGGGGCTCATAGAGTGACTCCGTTATCAACCTGAATGGCTGTAAGAAACAGATCGATGGCGGGCACCGCGAGGGCAACGAGGTCGTCGCTCTGCCCTTGAAGGCAGCCGCAAACAACGGTTCCGTAAAGTGTGTTTGCGAAGGCTGTGGTCACCGAGTTCACATCCAATTTCCGGATGAGCCCGAGCGCCATGGCCCTTTGAAGGAGGTCCTCGAAGAGACTTCTATTTTTGGCGCGGTAGATTAAGTGAGTGTCAGGGATCGATCCTCGAAACTCGGCGCGCTCCTGAATGAGAATCTCCACGTAGTGAGGATGCTGTGAGTAGAAGCGGCAATAGGCCAGGGCGACTTCTTTTATCAAGGCGATGGGGTCGCCCTCCCTGGTGAGAATGGGGCGAAGCTCGCTGACTAGGTGCTCCATGGCCGCATTGGCGGTGGCGCGAAAGAGCGCCTCCTTGTTGCCGAAGTAGCGGTAGATGGTCCCCTTCCCGACTCCGACCTCATCGGCGATGGCTTGAACATCCGTGTTCCGGTAACCATCCCGGGCGAAGAACAGACTCGCGGTCTGAAGAATCGCTTGCTCTTTTTGAGCTTTATCAAGGCTCTTCGTCGCCATAGACCCTCCAACGGGTAGAGCGGACGGACGAGTCCGTCCAGAGTCAAGACTATGACAAGAACAGCGGCGAGATTCAATGAGAAATGGAGGACCCGGTCAAGAAAGGACAGCCGCTCTTCCTTGACCCGGTCATTCCAACAACTCTTGGTGATCACGCCCAGTCTTTGGCTCCGACGAGCTTCCGTCCCAACTCTGAGAGTTCATATGGCTGATAGCCACGGTGCCCCTCAGTGCTGACCCGTCCCTGAAACGCCTGAACACCGCTCGGATATTCCCCAGGAGGCAATCCCGTTTGATAAGTGTTCAAGACCAGGTTTCGTCGCGACTCATGCTGGGTCTCTGCCCGAAAGTAAGTGATGTATTGACACATTCGCCAAGCATCGCTGCGATTGGGCATGGTCGTGTGAGGCAACAAAGAATTGAAAACCAACAAATCACCAGCGTTCACGGGCACATTGACAAGCTGCTCTTTAATCAGCGCCTTATCTTTGAAGGTGACAAAGGTCTTCGTCGCTGGAGCCTTCTTATCAATATTGTCGACGGCCCACTGCGTGTACCACTTATGAAAACCAGGAATACAAGCAAAGCCACCACGTTCCTCGGGAGTCTCACCCAACGCAAGGACGCCCTGTAATTCCAAGCGCTCGGGAGGGTTCCAATAGTTGAGGTCGGTGTGCACATGGGGCGACGTACGCTGCCACTTATTGAATTTATTGACCTGCTTCCCCTGAGCATCCAAGTAAAACGCCGGTCGCTTCCAACAAACCCGGTCGTTGCTCACCCAAAGGCGAGCCTCGTCCAACAGCTCAGCAAAAACACCATAGACCGCTTCACTCTCCCGATTCCGCCACATGGAATCGAGGGCAAAGACGTCTAAGAAGCCCTGTTTGTGGAGTTTGTCACAATCCCAAGTCAGAGGATTCGCACGCTCTATGGCAAAAGTCTCGGCCAAATAGCTCCAGACCTCGCTCCGTGTCTTTTCACAGGCATCTTTAGAAATGACGCTCGGAATAACGACGTAGCCCTGCTCATCGAAAAACTGTCGCTGGGACTCGGATAGTTTGGCCATCATTTCACACCTCGAATTTGAATCTTACGCTTCATTCGCAAGCCCTAGACGGCGCCTGCTGTCTTTGGGAAGACGCGCAAATGGACCACTCCTGTTAAGCTAGAGTCTATGCTTACCAATCACACAAAAATGGAACGATGGTTATGGGCGCTCGCGATCATAGCCGCGTTGTTGCTGATTGAAGGTCTGCTGTCACGATTCCCGACCTTCGTGGACAAGGTCTACACTCAAAAAATCTTCTACGTCCTCAGAAAGATCCAAGTCACCCTCTCATCCCTCATTTCCTTTTCCATCGCCGAAGCAACAGTCATTCTCACCGCCCTCTCCCTTCTGGCTTGGCTCGGCTATGTTTCATTCAACGCATATTACGGCCCCGAGCCCGCCCTTGAGACATGGAAATTGGCCGGCGTTCAATTGTCCGTCGTCGTCCTCGGATCGACCTTATTCTTCTACTCATTTTGGGGACTAAACTACGCCCGCCCCAACGTCGAAGACAGAGCCGGTTGGGAGCGAGTTCATGAGGAATGGTATGAGAGCGACGAAGCCCGGCGCCTCACTCACAATGTTTGTCAGGAGTTAATTGTCCTAACAAATAACGCCTATTATGAATTGAATGGAAGTGAGGACGCAGGCCAAGCGACGGATTTCTCACTGACCCCTGAAGAAATGAATGACTATATCGAAGAGGCCTTCAAAGAATTCTCCTATGAATGGCCTGAATCGAAGGCCCTCATGGCCGGCGCAACCCCGAAAGCCAAGGCGACCATCACTCCCATTCCCAGTTACCTCGGCCTCTCCGGCTTCTACTTCCCCTGGACCGGCGAAGCCAATTACAACGGCCACGCGCCGTCCTATGAGTTGCCCCACACCATCGCCCACGAGAAAGCTCACCAACGGGGCCTCGGCACAGAGAGCGAATGCAACTTCCTCGCGGTGCTCATCTGCCTACGCGCCAAGCACCCCGCGATCCGTTACTCTGGAGCCCTCTTCGCCCGGGACCAAATGCTTGAGTTACTTGAATATCTCGACTGTGAAGACGCCGCCAATGTGACCCGACAGTCCTTTCCCGGACCTCAACACGACAAAGCCCTCTCTCGCGCCTTCTGGGGCCGCTACCAGGGCTCGCTCATGACAATGGGAGAACAGGTCAACGACAGCTACCTGAAATTTAATGGTGTCGAAGGCGGAGTCACCAGCTACGAAAGAAGCTCTATTCTCCTGCTCCGCTTTGCTCGCCACAACAACGGCTCGCTCATTCTTCCACCCTCATAATCCCCCCTCCAATCCATTCGAAAACTCTTCAACTCTCCTCTAAGATCCTGAGCAGCTCTTTCATCTTCTCAGGCCTCGCGAAGAGCTCCCGCGCCTTCTTTTGCAGCGCCGTCTCATCCACTTTCTTTTGCCCCATCTCCCTATGCAAATACCGAAG
>JARGOJ010000792.1 GCA_029210225.1 Planctomycetota bacterium | reverse complement strand
ATGTGGCTTCGAGCTTCGCGGCGCCGGAAGAGATGATGAGGTCGCCCAGCTGAATTTTTGGCTTCAGCGCGCCAGAGGAGCCGATGCGAATAAAAGTCGGATTTTCGACACATTGACTGAGTTCAACGATGGCAATTTCCGTGTTGTCGGTACCGATTCCTGTCGCCGTCACGGTCACCGGAGCGCCTTCGTAGATGCCAGTGATGGTGACGTATTCACGATTGGCCCGGCGAACAGTGATTTCGCTGAAGTGTTTTGCGACACGATCAGCGCGCTGAGGCTCGCCGCATAATAGGATGAAAGGAGCAATGTCGCCGGGTTTGACGCCGACGTGGTATTGCTTGCCTTCTTCGGTCTTTACGATTTCTGCCGATTCAAAGGTCTCAGCCAAAGTAATTCCCTCCAGGAATGTTCAGTCGTTTTAGTAGCCGCTGCCGCCGCTTGAAGATGGGGACATGCCCGGAAGCTCCTGCATAATCTTCACGCTTGCGCTCGCGCCGATGCGGGTTGCACCGGAAGCCATCATTTTCGTGGCATCAGCCTTAGAGCGAACGCCTCCCGAAGCTTTGACGCCCATTTCAGCGCCAACAACACGGCGCATAAGCGCAATATCAGCAGCGGTCGCGCCGCCACCGGCAAAGCCCGTTGAGGTCTTGACGAAGTCGGCTCCTGCTCGCTTGGCGGCGAGACAGGCGGTGATTTTCTCTTCGTCCTTGAGCAAACAAGTTTCGATGATGACTTTGAGAATTTTGCCTCGACAAGCGTCTCTCACTGCGCGGATGTCCTTCTCAAGGACATCTTTGTAGCCGCTCTTGAGGGCTCCGACGTTGATAACCATGTCAATCTCGTCGGCTCCATCAGCGACGGCTTGACGAGTCTCCATGGCTTTGGCTGCGGTTGACATGGCTCCAAGAGGGAAGCCAACGACGGTGCAAACCTTGACGGAGTGTTGGTTGAGAAGCTGCTTTGCGAGGGGAATCCAGAACGGATTGATGCAAACGCTGACAAAGCCATACTTGGCGGCTTCAGCACAGAGCAGCTCAATTTGAGCTTGTGTTGTATTGGGTTTGAGGGCGGTGTGATCGATGGTATTGGCGATCGCTTGCTCGACCGAGCCCATACCAGAAAGACCTGAAACTCGGGCCGCGCCGGTTTCGAGGATCTGATAGGTGTCGCTTGGGCAAACGCTCGCGCAGGAGCCGGTCTCGGTGCAATTGTCGCACTTGTGAGATCCGATGACTGGGAGAGTTCGGCCATGAAGGCGCTTAGAGACTTCGGCGGTGACCTGGGCCACCATCCGTTCAAAATCGGGACTTTGTTGCATCACTCTTCACCTTCCTGAGCCGCTGAGGCCATGTTTTGTTCCGCAACAGCGACGCCTTCAAGGGTCGCTTCATCCGCGACATCGATATCGTCGACAATCGCCGCGATGAATGCCGTCAAAGGAATCTTCGGATCTCCAAAGACCAGGCGAACGGATGATCCTTCGTTGATGACGAGGACCAAGTCACCCTCTCCTGCCTGAACACGGTCAATGGCAAGAAAAGACGCGCCCTTGGTGCTCTGGCCGTCGAGCTGGACGGGGCGGCAACTGAGAATCTTGTAATTCTTCAGATGCTCATTTTTGACCGTCGCGACGACGGCGGATTCGACTCGGCAGAGGATCATAGTCGTTCCTTAAAAAACCTTGTCACCAAGTTGTTCGACGATGCCAATGATGGACGCGTCAACGGGGACTAATTCGTCGGGGAGCGGCAAACAGGCTTCATAAGCCTCGACGTAAAAGACAATATCGCCTTCACAAGCCCCGACGGTGTTGACCGCCGCAAAGGGCGAGCTCAGTACATTGAGACTCGTCGCATCGATGGTCTCTATCAATTGCATGGGTAAGGCTTCCATGCGTTCTGTTTTTCTTGTGGCCCAAATCGAGCCAACTACGCGGGCCATTTTCATGCTTGCCCTCCGAGATGCATAAAGTTCTTCTCGATCGCCTTAATCTTTGCGACTCGACGCCCGTGACGTCCGCCCCCGAAAGCCGTCGAGAGCCACGCATCAAGAACGGCGGTGGCCGCGTTGGTGTCGAGGTGACCGCTCCCTAAGCAGAGAACATTCGCGCCGTTGTGCTCTCGACTATTTCGCGCCGTCGCTTCGGAGTGGCAGTTCGCCGCGAGAACCCCAGGGAATTTGTTGGCCGCCATGCACGAGCCAATGCCCGCGCCGTCGACCAGGATTCCAAAAGCCGCTTCACCCAAAGCCACGCTCTTGGCCACAGCCGCCGCGAGGTCGGGGTAATCGACGGAGTCTTTGCTGTAGGCTCCGTGGTCGAGAACCTGAAAGCGATTCTTCTGTTTTAAGAAACCAATGAGGCGCTCTTTGAGAGCGAAGCCTCCATGATCCGCGCCGATAGCGATCACTCCGCCTATATCGTAGGGCGAGGGAGACCGGGCCACAGAATCAGCTCCGGCGGCGTGGATCGAACCTGGCCCTCTTGGAGTTTGAGCCTGAGCCTGCCCACCCACGACGATTTTGACGCCGAAGCGCTCCGCCGTATCCCGAGCCAGGGGCGTAATGATCGCGCCCTTTGCAACCTCTAAAACACCCGCGGCCCGTGCCTCCATAACCTCGGCGGAGTTAATCAACACCGAGCCGTGGGAGCGGGATGGGGCTGCGCTGGGGGCTGCACCGGGATTGGCGATAATATCTGTGAGGAGTTCTCGAACAATGGGGCGCAAGTTTTCGTTGGAAATCATAGATCTTCCTTTACCAAGTCACCCGTTCTTAAACTTCGGCTTGAGCTTCCAAGGCCGCTTTGATAGGACCTCGTCGGCTTTGATACTCCGCTTCAAGCTCTTCGGCGTCACGGGTCGCGAGATTATCCACGACCGCCATAATCACCGCATCGACAGGCTTGTTCTTCGTGACGGCGGTTTGCCGCGCAGAGGATCCTCCAGCGATCAAAACGATTTCACCGATACCCGCAGAGACCGTGTCGACAGCGATAAGGAACTTGTCCTTCGCCTTATATTGAAGGTCGACCTCGCGCACCACGAGTAACTTCATTCCCTCAAGCGAGGGCTCTTTTTGTGTGGCCCACACTGTTCCGATAACTCGGGCAAGAAGCATTGTGAATCCCTTTCGCCGGGGCAGAGACAATTCTAAAAACGCGGATTATATGTCAGTTGGTGTCCAAAGGCGACGACCACTTACTTCGAATGTCCAGGTCCGGGGTCGGTAAACGAGTGCAAGCTATGCACTCCCCCCTCTCTCTGAGACGATAAACTGCGCTTCTCAAAACGCAAGTCACCGGCCTTCATCGCTTCATGGAGTTCACTTACAGAGCGGATACCGACATCCTGAAAGGACTGTCGCAAGCCCAGAACCAGGTAAGGCAAGAAGTCGAAAAGTGATCCTTTGTCGACCACCGCTCCGCTCACCCCTTGAGCAACTTTTATCTTCTTCGTGTTCTTTACCGCCGAATACCGCTTCTCTCCGCCAGCCTTCATAGCATCGATCGACGCCATTCCACGATAGCGCTTGAGGCGAATTCCACTCTCGTAAAAGTAGTCCCCTGGGGCCTCTTCCGTGCCAGCGAACATAAAGCCCATCATCACGCTGGACGCACCAAGAGACAGCGCCTTAGAGATATGCCCGATCGACGAGATACCTCCGTCCGCCATAATAGGAACCCCATGCTTCGCCGCCGCACGCGCTGTTGAGAACACAGCGGACGCCTGGGAACGGCCCACGGCCATGGTTCCCTGGGTGATGCAAATCGAGCCTGGACCCATTCCAATCCTTAAGCCATCGACACCCGCCGCCACAAGATTATTGACCTGACGCCCGGTGACGACATTTCCGCCGATCACTTCGAGGTTGGGATACTCTTTCTTGGCGTGCTCAATCATGGCGATTTCGTAGCTTGAATCGCCCTGAGCGGCGTCGATCACCACCACGTCGACCCCAGCCTCGACAAGGCCTGCCAGGCGATCTCTGTCCGCATCTCGCGTCGATATCGCGGCCCCACATAAGAGTTGTTTTCGGGCGTCTTTGCTCGCCGTCGGGAAGTCACGGTTCTTCAGTAAATCGCTCCTCGACACCAACGAAACCAGGCGTTGCTGGGAATCGACGAGAGGGAGCTTACCGCGCTTGGATGCTTTGAGGATCTCGTTCGCTTCGCTGAGGGCGATGCCTCCAGGAGCGGTGATCAAATCGGTGGTCATCACCTCGGAGAGAGCGCGGTTTCGATCGATCTCAAGGTCGATGTCTCTGTTTGTCACGATTCCGACAAGGCGGCTGTTCAGCGTGCCATCTTCAGTGATAGGAATCCCACTGAAGCCTTGCTGCCTTTTGATTTGATCAACATCAGCGATGGTGTGCTGAGGAGAGAGGACGACGGGGTCGCTGATAAAGCCATTCTCATAGCGCTTGACCCGAGCCACTAAACGCGCTTGCTCCTCTATGGAATTGTTGTAATGAATGATGCCGAGGCCGCCGAGTAGGGCGAGGTTGATCGCCATGCGATCTTCGGTCACGGTATCCATAGGGGAGGAGATAAA
>JARGOJ010000791.1 GCA_029210225.1 Planctomycetota bacterium | reverse complement strand
CCATCTCCCAATGCCCAGTCAAAGTGTCCTTCCCCGCCGATTGCTCTCCCATACGCCCGGAGGCCCCAGTGCAAGCACCAACCCCATCCGGGTCAATCCCTGGAACAAATCGACTGAGACCAAGACGCCCCAGGTTTGGCATAGAGAGACCGACGTGGTCCCGAATGTTCCCCAAGGTGTCCGAGCCCTTGTCGCCAAAGTCCGCAGCGTCAGGAAGCTCTCCCGCGCCGACAGAGTCCATGACCAACACAATGGCTCGTTTGAAAAGTTTTCTCTCTAGCATCCATAAACCTTCAATAAAGAGTGCGACTTGGTGCTGTGTCATCGTTTAATTTTGGGCTTCTGAGCCAGGACATTTTTTCGGAAGCGAGAACCGTATCACGGAGCAAAGGCTGGATTTTAGTGGGCTAAGCTCCACAATCCGGTCGCCATGGCGGTCACGATGGGCTTCGATAAAGGAACGGTCAGGACACCTGAATTCAAGGATGACAGAGCACTAGGCTCCATGAAAAATATAAAATCGAGCGCTCATTATAGATGAATCAGAAATCTCGTTTGGAGACCATTCTATGCGAACGCTTCATGCCGCTATTTTAGCCGTCCTGATTATTTTATGCGTGCCTAATCAGGCCCACGCAGTCTCAAGCAAAGTTCGCAAACTCTCTAAACAAACCGGCGTCTCCGTCGAGTTGCTTGAGGAACTCAAGGCCATACGCTACTTTCACCGGGATGTCTATCAACGACGAGCATTCATTAAAGACCTCTCGACCAAGAACAAAAAAGAGCTGCTCCCCCTGGTCGTTTTCATCGGACTCACCGAGAAAAAGGACGAAGCCATACGCCGCAGCTGCATTCGCATGTATTCCCACTTCGGTCTTCTCGTCGACAAAAAGGAAATTCGCAGCCTCGTCCTCCCTGCCATAAAAAAAGCCCTTAGCAATAAAAGAAGGCCTCAAGATCAACGCTGGGGATTCGAAGAGCTGGTTCGCCTCTCCAAGTGGTTTCAAATGGACGAGGAGATTACCGAGATGCTCCTTCCTCTCTTCCAGGGAAAAGACTTCAACCTTCGCGCTCTATCATTTAAAGCCTTATGCTCTGTGCGTCACAAGCTGATATCCGAGAAGATCATCCTCCCCGCCTGCCAAACCGTGTATGGTTCCACCAAAGGTTACTCCCTCTTCGATCGCTTTCGCGCCGTCGACGAGCTGACCCGACGCGACGTCACACTCATTGGCCCTCAACTCCGCGATGCTATGGCCGCTGGCAAAGACCCAAAAATGCAGGTCAAGTCGATGTATGTCTTCTGCGACTGGAAAGACCCCTCCACCCTGTCTCTCGCCCAAAAAATCGATAAGACCGCCGTGCACAAGCTTCGTCGCGGTGCTTTTCGCCTTAGAATCGCCCTCGGAGATAAATCGACCCTCAACACTGTCGTCGCAATGCTCCCCAAAGGCCACATCGACCTCATTTGCTCCAACCTCGAAGACCTCGGAGATCTTGGCGGAGAGAAAAGCAAAAAGCTCTGCCTCAAGCTCTACGATGGCGACCTCTACCCCGCCGAACGTGTGACGCAATGGCGCCGACGGAAAATGGAAAAAACAATCGTTGAAGAGCAACGCAAGCTCAAAGTGGCGGCCTCACTTTCTTTGCTACGAATGGGAGAAAAACGCGGCGAAAAATACCTGCAAAACGTGATCAAATGAGAAGAAGAAGTCAACGAAGCTGATCGCCGACGGATTTGCGGCAAGATCCTTCGAATCGAAGGCCAGCAAGTCAACGGACTCATCAAAACAATGGTCGAGATCAAGAGCGACGCCTTCAAAGACTACCGTCAAAAGGCTGTGATCGCCGTCGGTGAACGTAAAATCAAATTCGCTAAGAAAGCCGTCAGCGACATTTATTGGGATAAAGCGAACTGGGGACATCTCAAGTTCCACGCCGCCGTCTCGCTCTTCGAACTCGACGCGAAAAAAGCCCTCTCTCAGCTCCAATACTACATGCCCAAATACGACGACAACGTCTACAAAGTCGAACGCCGACAGTTTGTCCTCGGGCAAACAACCTTCCGTCTTAAGCGTTGGTCCGGGTCGGGCTATATCGAAGCTCTCGACAAGTTCGAACGCACCAAAGACAAGCGCATGCTCCCCCTCATCCTGGAAATGCTCAAGCCCACAAAGCTCACTGTCGCCGTCGCCCCAGACCCGAAAGGCAAAAAGAAGAAGAAAAAGAAGAGCAAGACCACCACCAAGACTCGAAAGAAAAAAGGCGAACTGGATGACGGCCAGCCCAAAGGACCCGAGCCCATCTACCGCGCCAAGAACCAGTTCGTCCGCGCTCGCGCCGTCGAGATAGCCGCCCTTATTGGTGGCGAAGACGCCGCAGAGGTCCTCGGCAAAGCTGTCGACGACTACCGCAGCGTCGTGCGACAAGCCGCCATCCGCGCCATTGGAGAAATCTCCGGGCGTTACACCCTCCACATTGGCGCGAAGCTCGAAGAGGAATGTAAAGTCCGTCCCATGGCCCTCGCCTGGCTCAATGAAAAAGGAGTTCGCAAACTCGCGGATTAATCCGCCACTTCATACATAAAAGATACATTTTCGATGCAAGCCCTCTTAGAGCTTTGAAAACAAGGCCTGGCAAAGGGGGCTTGTTTCTATTCAGGGCGAATCTCGTTTTTTTTTTGTATCCGACCACAAGATAATGCGCCGATGCCTCGTCTGGCTAATTGGATGGAAAACGCTCTAGTTTCAATTCAAACCAATCCAAATACAAAGCGAAGTATGTAAGAAAGAGAGAAGACGATGCGCGTGAGAAACGCTTCGATATTGGTGACATTGTGTCTAGCAGCTTGTGGGTCCTCTGGAGGCTCGGGATCATCCGGCGCTGTCCCAGCGACGAACTCCAACATCAATCCAGCCATCACACCGTCCTTTGAGCCTCTGGAGCTGACGACGATTGATAGAGGAGATAACTCCAATATGGTCACTCGATCGCCACACAACGATCTTGTGACGGAAGATATGGCGTGGATCAACCTCTGGCAGGCTCACAGCAGCACCAAGGTTCCCACCGTCGACTTTGGCTTGAACTCTGTTGTTGGTAGTTTCTTAGAGCAGCTCTCCAACGGCGGCAATAGTACGGAAGTCGTCGGCGTCGTCCAAGATGTCAACTCAGGTGACCTCGTCGCCACTATCCGCGATTCTCGGGCGGCCCCTTTCCAGCCTCAGATCGCAATCACAACGACCCCATTCCACATTGTCTCCGCCGCCTTCAAAACTCCTGTGACGACAATGACTGTCCGTCAACAATCCGATCTTAAGTTTGAAACAGTCACCAGCGGCTCTCGATCGAACATTGGCTTCAATAACCCAAACGCCGGTGAATCCTTCCATGTTGCTCGCAACCAGGCCGAGCTTGACGCCTTCTGGCAGCTCCATTCTCCAGGAACAACCCCGCCAACTTTTGACTTTAATATTTCAATGATGGTCGCGGTCCTCGGCGGATCGAATCCAAACTTCGGCAACACCGTCCGCACAAAGCGCATTGTTCACGATCGTTCAACTGATACGATCCGTGTGATTCACGAAGTCGATCCCTACCGTGGTGGCGCCGCTCCTCCAATCATTCTCACTCCTGAGACTCCCTTTCAGATCTTACGAGTGGTCCTCTCCTCTGGCAGTGCTCGCGCCGAAGCGCTCTCCAATGCTTCCTTTACTTCTATCGCATCGGGAAACAGCACGCTCAATCCTGGCAACGAGGGACTCACAATTATTCGGGACGCCGCCACCTTCGACGCGATCTGGACAAGTAAAATTGGTACTGCCGTGCCAGTCGTTGACTTCTCGACGACCCAAGTGGTCGCTTACTTCGCCAACGTCACTCGGGTGAATATCAGCTCACGCATTGCCCGAATCTCGATCACCGAAGACGGAGAGCTCCTCACCCGTGTCGAGACAAACTCATTCGGCGGCGGCCCCTCGTCTTATTCAATCGTCACCATGCCTAAGACCTTTAGCCCCGCTCGCCTTGAACTCTTCGACGTCACTCCTCGTCCTTGATTCAAGCGTCGATTGATTAGAAATGAAAGAAGGTCGCGACCATTCCTGGCGCGACCTTCTTCAATTTTGGACGTTTATTCTATTGCTTCGTTGGGCCTCAGACTAAGCTTCTTGAAGCTCGCTGGGGACGGGGCTGGGACGCCCCAGCGCCGCGAGGTTCTTCTTATGCAAGACCAACGCTTTCACAATGCTCGGCTGAGTGCAGTATTCTATGTCGTTTTCCTGGCAGAACTGCTCTACGAGAGGAGCGATCGCGGGGTAGTGAAGATGGCAGATATGGGGAAAGAGGTGATGCTCAATCTGGTAGTTCAACCCACCGCAGTACCAATTGATAAAACGATTCGTCTCGAAATTTGCGGTGTTCTTTATCTGCACGGCAATAAACGATTCGCCTAGGGCCTCCGATTCGCCAGGGTGTGGTGTCATCTCAGAATCTGTTGTGAGATGCCCCAACTGAAACAATCCACCTAACACAATCCCGGTCACAGACGTCCACAGC
>JARGOJ010000790.1:1881-4558 GCA_029210225.1 Planctomycetota bacterium | reverse complement strand
CAATGAGGTCTTTTGCTTCGACCACCAAGTCCTGAAGCTCAATTTGTATGGCATCCGGCAGGTTTCCATAAAACAACATGTTTTATCCCGATGGAGTGAAGTGTTCCACGACGCGACTGCGGCTGCAGCGGTGATTGATCGAATTGTGCGTCACGCACAAGTTTTCAAGATGGACGGTGAAAGCTACCGCTTACGGGAAGCCAAGAGCCGTGGACAAGGGAAAAAAAGGACGAAGAAGTAGCCGTCGGAGGGGTAAGGGGGATCCCCCTTACCCCTCCTTTTGAACCTACCAAAGTGGGGGTCCTATTTGAATCCGCCGCAAAGGTCCCTTTTTACCTTGCCATTAACATTTCGGCTCTTTCCCGCAAGCTCACTCAAAAGACTCGTAACAATATCAGTTGTTTCTAGAAGTATTTTCCGCGAACATAGACAAGCATTGGAGAGAACCATACGACTCTCCCTACAGTTCCACCTATGTTTATTCCAGGCGCCGACCGTATTCAGCACGAAACAGTAAATCGAACCGGCTCAATGAACCATTCTTCAACACCAAAACCGGATCGGGAAGACCTCGAAACAAAAATCGGTGGACTATCTAAAGGCGTGAAAGTTAAAGAACGAAAGGCGTAGAGACAAATCTAGCCGTATTGGGTCAAGAAGCTCCATATAGCTCCCAAATCACGACATAAATGGTTGTTCAACTTTTTTTGCCCAAGCTCTCCTTTTTCTTCTTTTCACGGGAATTAACAGCCAATCTTCCGCTTGCAGTGAATTTTCTTGGTACACCAAGAAAAATGTAGGAGGAGCAAGCGCTATGAGCATCACCAGTAAATATTATCACCCCTGTGAGCCCCCCTTCGATATGGACGAGAATGACACCCTTTCAGGCTCGACATACTTCTTAATCCATAAAGGTCATTAATCTTGTGTATTGACCTTCCGCGTTCTCTGGAGAATTCGCTTCCAGAACAGTAAGAACCGAGCGATGAAGGACATCAGGTCGGTCCATCGAATCCATATGGATCGGGGCTTGGACCTAAAAACTGGTTCCGATTGGGAGGCAACTTCTTCGTATACATAGTTTTGCGATCTCTTGTTGTTTTAAACTCTCGTCCCTGCTTCCGCCCCTTCCCTCTTCTTTCTTCGGCTTATCAATCTTAACTTTTGGCGGAGGACACGATGAAACTTCTCGGCAGCGACCCAATGCGCTTGGTCCTGTTGCCACAAGAACTCGTTGTCGCGGAGGGTAATACGAAACTTAGTGGCAGTTTTATTAAACGCACAGTCCTTTTTCCACATGCTCACCGTTATATTCCTTCGACCCATCCTGCTTCCCTTCGGTTGAACCGAAAGGAATACATCGTCAACAATGGACCCTTCGCAGGGAAGCTTTGGAACCCAGCGAACGGATGGGTTCTCCAGATCGGCATTCTCGACGACCTCTTTGCTCCCCTGATTTCAGTGGAGCAAAGAGGCTCCGGAACTTTCTTCAAAGGAGCACAACCACGCTGCACTTTTGTCCCCGATATTGGAGCTCACTCTTGGCTCATCTTTCGAAGCCAGAGCACTGCGATGGTCGCGCTCAGGAAAACGGCCTTTGAAATTTGCCATTTTAAAATTCGCGCTAAACCGTTTGAGCTGACCGTTGACCCATCCTCTCCTTCTTTTGCTTGGAGAGTCCAGCTTTGTTCAGAGCGATCTTGAGTTGTAGGTAGCTGATCTCAAACCCGTGATTGCTAAACCACTCTTTCAAGGGTCTCAAACGTCCGACATTCTCACCCTGCCAAGAGCTTGTGATCGACTGTTCAAGGTGACTCACAATCAGCTCTTGCTCCTTCAATTTAGAAAGCACCTTTTCTGGCAGGCGACCTGCAACGATGAGGTCAAAAACATCATTTTCCAGTGTCCCTCGCGCCAGCCCAAATCTTTCCATGAGAGCTGGTAGATCCAACATCTTCTTCGCCTCAAATAGCTTCACGATTTCCTCAAGCCGCGTAGCTTTTCGGGACACTGAAGAAGTCTGGGACCGCTTTCTTGCGTTACTCTTGCTCGTAGAGCCTTGAATGCCCTTTCTAGCCCGCTCGACCTGATCCTCCGTCGGATAAGTTACGGCCCTTTCAGCAATAGCCTCCAAACCCTGTGATTCGATGAGTTTATCCAACAATCGAGCAGTTGTTAGGACATCTGGAAGTGCCCTATGACTCTTTTCCACCCCAATACCCATAGATTGGGCCGCTTTAGCTAAGTTCGCCTTAACTTCAAGAGCCCGATAGACATCAATATGCTGCTGAAACACAGTCTGACTTTGGCCAACTTTGTGGTTGAGCTTAACAATGGCTGGACAGTCGAAGCCTAAAGAGTTGAAGCCGACAGTGACATGACTTTTAGCAACGCAATGTAGCGTATCCCTCCACGCGTCCTTCCAATTCGGATAAGGCTTCAAATCACTGTATGTGAGTCCCAGGAGTTCTTTTATTTTTACATCAATAGATCGCCCGTCAGAGTTCACCAAGCTATCCACAGTCCAATGGGAGCCATCTCCACGGACGACCAAAAGAGCAATCTCGATGATCCGAAAACCTAAGAAAGCAGGACTTCTCCGGTTCGTTTCTGTATCAAAGATGGTGACGGGTTTTCCTAGTTGCTTCGCAAATTGGACAATATTAGAAAAATACTC
>JARGOJ010000790.1:1395-1871 GCA_029210225.1 Planctomycetota bacterium | reverse complement strand
TATTTTTTGAAAATAAACTTGGTCATGGAAGCCCCCTTAAAATGAAATAGTAAATCGCCAGAGAACACATACTTTGCACTCATCTATCACTGTTGAGCGCAATCAAGATCGAGTAACTCGGGAATGGAAATCTGGTTCCACTTCATTAGATCCGCCAATTGGCCCTTGGATTCGAGCCAAAGAGCAATGCAATTATGAGACCAATCCCATAGAAAACGCGTAAGGCGTCGAATTTTGCAGCTCTCCAATTCCAGTAGCTCATCGACTCCCAAGACGTAACGTGGGCCGTGCTTTAAGGCTATCATTTGTCGAAACCCGAGATTCTTCAGATAATCAAAGAGAGACCTGGAGAGGTGCTCGACGTCCTGTTCACTAAATCCTTGCTTCGCGAGTCGCATGCGGATTTCATAGCCAACTTCGATAAATTTGTCTCTGGCGAAAAACTTGGTTCCAAGACCAAATCTCACTATGAGGAG
>JARGOJ010000790.1:1146-1385 GCA_029210225.1 Planctomycetota bacterium | reverse complement strand
CAAGGTAGTCTTTTATCCCGATCACAAAATTTTCTTGGAATAAGATTGAGGCTGCAGACGTTTCCTGCCTTAGAAAGGTGAAAATCAGACAGATATTTGAAATCGGTGTGCTCTGGTAGCGAACCCATAAGAAAATGGACTGGATTTAGAAGTCTGCTGTCCAGCTCCTCAATACTCGCGAAGAAAGTGTCCCAACCCTCTCCGTCCTCTCTATCCTTAAGCCCATCAATGACGTTGTT
>JARGOJ010000790.1:0-1128 GCA_029210225.1 Planctomycetota bacterium | reverse complement strand
AAATCGCTTGATCTCACCCTCTTCAACGAAGACTGAGATACAACCTTGGCCATTTTCATCGATGCCAAATAAGCCATTGAGTACACCCAAAAAGCCGGCGTAAGCAGCTGAAAAATCAGATGAATAAAGACAAAGAAGGTTGGGGTCAAAAGCGAGGCTGCCTTGACACTTGAACCTCGTAGAAACAAGAGATTTAACGAATTCTTGGTCTTTCTTGAGCAACTCGTTCAAGAACTCACAAGCTTGGTCTGGCGTAATCTGTAACTTCATTTAAAACCTCCAATACAGTGATTTGATAGAGCCTCTATCGCGCATGACGAAAGCCATGGTTTACGAAAACAATGCACGCGGCCATATGGATTGAATCTCAATCAAAAGTAGCCGCTATAGTTTTGGAAAGTGCCCGGTAACAATAGACATCTAGCAGAGATGCGAAGAGGCGATTAAACAACAAGTCCGTTCTCATCAGCCAATGGTCAAGGGGTAGTCGGCGACGAGAGTTGTCAGGGACGGTAAACGTCTATCAAACGTAAAGCACAATCCATGCCATTGCTTACCGGCTTATCCCTTGAAAACAGGGGCATGGGAAAATTTAATCTAGCGGATACGCTTCAAATGAGTTGCATGGAACGACTGGTTGTTTCATAAGCATGGAACGATCTTCGCCTTGTTTTTCAAAGGATAGAGAGGGTGTCTTGTGAAACGTATAGAACGCGAAAACACACGGGTTGGAAGGATCTCAAGATTCAGCCATCGCTGTGTATTGTTGATTGAGCGGTTCTCTGAGACCCGCTCTTTCCAACTTCAAAAAGCGAAGATGCGACTTTTGATTCGCAAAGAGTGAATGACATGTTGATGGCTTTTCCAACCTTCAAACAAGGGGTCCGCTTCTAACCCCAACGTCCTATCTGCTCTCGGTGGTTCCTGACCTAAGAGCTTCTCCAGACCCGCCCGAGCGAAGACAAAGCAGGCAACCGTGTGGCGGGAGAGCATGACGCAGAGACGTCCCGCGTCGAGGTGAAACTCTTTGGCATCAGCACGCCCGGATAGGGGATGGTGAACGAGCATGATCGGTCGTTCGAGGCCCTGAAATCGATTGCTTGTCTCTACGAGAATATCGGCGTATTC
>JARGOJ010000789.1 GCA_029210225.1 Planctomycetota bacterium | reverse complement strand
CATTGGAGCGGAAGTTTACGCCTGTTCTTTGTGGAACCTCGCTACGAAACAAGGGTGTTCAGCCGCTCATTGACGCGATTTGTCATTACTTGCCGAGCCCTCTCGACCGTCCACCAGTGACTGGAAAAGTTCCGAAGCGCCGCAAGAAGTCGAAGATGGACGCGGGAGATACTTCGGAGTGGGATGAAGATCACAGGACGGCCGATGTGAAGGCTGACTTCTCGGCCCTGGTCTTTAAGTCAATTACAGATAAGCACTCGACCCTTTATTTCTTCCGCATTTACTCTGGTACATTGAGAGAGGGACAGATGGTCCTAAATCTCACCCAGAATAAGAAGGAGCGGGTCGCGAAGATCTTCCGTATGCACGCGAATCGTCGTGAGGAAGTGAAGGAAGCTCACGCCGGCGATATGGTCGCCACCGTGGGATTTCGTTATACCCGAACAGGGGATACGCTCTGCGATAACAACGCGCCGATCCTCTATGAAACAATCAACTTCCCTGACACTGTGATGTCTCGTGCCGTCGAGCCGAAGTCCACAGGAGATCAGGAGAAGCTTATCAACATTCTCAAGGAGCTCGAACGGGACGACCCAACCTTCCGCTATGAAGAAAATGAAGAGACACGTCAACTGACGATTAGTGGAATGGGCGAGCTGCACTTAGAGATTGTGAAGAACAGAATTGAAGCGAAGCACGGTATTCAGGCTAAGTTCCTAGACTTGCGCGTGGCTTATAAGCAGGCGTTGAGTGGTAAGGGCGAGGGCGCTGGAAAGATAGACCGGGAGCTTCCTTCAGGAAAGATTCAATACGCCGAGGTCAAGTTAGAGGTCATGCGTTCCATTTTTGGAAAGTTAGCACAGCCTTTGACGGTTTCTTGGGATATTGAGCCGGAACAAGTTCCGGTGACGATTCCAAGGAATTTTTGGCCCGCGGTGGAAGAAGGATTAGCGGGGGCAGCGACAGGGAGTTATTCCTGGGGCTATCCGTTGATTCAGACTCACGTTAGGGTCATTGGTGGCAGCTTTGATACTGCGAATTCCTCAGCCGAGGCCTTTCAGGCAGCGGCAAGTATGGCTTTTGAAAAGGCCGTGAAGGAAGCCGGAGTCGATTTGTTGGAACCGCTCATGTCTATGGAGGTTCTCACGCCCGCGGAGCGTTTTGGTGATGTCCACCAAGATTTAACGCGTCGGGGCGCGGAGATTCAATCTCAGGAGCAGGGGCGGGGTGACATGATGATCATTAAAGGGAAGGTGCCGTTAGCCTCGATGTTTGGCTATGCGGCGGATGTTCGTTCGGTGACGAATGGACGGGGAAGCTTTACGATGGAGCCGCTCAGTTATGAGATTGTTCCGGAGTCAAGACGGCCTGAACTCTACTAATTTGTGTATTTAGTTTGTACTTTTGACTGAAATTCAAGAGTTTTATAAAAAGTGCTTTTGAGCGTAACCAAGAACATTATTAAAGCCAAGTAAAAAAGCGGTGTAGAACTAAATCTGGACAATTGAAACTTTTGCGAAAAGATTCTTGACAACGTAAAGGTTTCCAATAAGATCCGTTATCTTTTCGACGCGGTCCGCGCGAGTCCTCCTAAAAGCTCTTGTCAGTTCTCATTATTGACGTATGCGAGGGGAATCAACGGCTGTAGCGTTGACGGCAGTCCGACCAGGGCTGTGACGGATCGTAGTTCTAAATAAGGTTAAGTCGGGCGCGACAAACCGGGCACAACACGCTTTAAGTGGTGCCTCGGCGATCGTTCTCGCGACAAATTGAGAGGCCTTGAAGGCAACTTTAAGGGTTCTCCCGCTTCTTCTTGTGGAAGGTTGAACATGGCAGGGGAAAAAATTCGCATCCGTTTGGAAGCGTATGACCATGAGATTCTCGATACTTCGGCCCTGGGTTTGGTCGAGGCAGCGAAATCGTCTGGCGCCAAGGTAGCAGGACCCATTCCGTTACCAACCCGTATCGAACGTTACACTGTGCTGCGTTCTCCTCACATCGACAAAAAGTCGCGAGAGCAGTTTGAAATCCGCACGCACAAACGCGTGATCGATATCAGCGAGCCGACCGCTCATACTGTCAATGCGATCACAAACATACAAATGCCCGCTGGTGTCCATATCACCGTCAAGGCCTGAGGAAATTGGAGAAGAAAGCCATGCTGACAGAATTGATCGGCAAAAAGCTTCAAATGACACAGGTTTGGAAAGAGTCCGGAGAGATTGTTCCAGTAACAGTTCTTCAAGCCGGACCTTGCCAGGTCGTCCAAGTCAAAACTGAAGAAACCAAGGACGGCTATCGTGCTGTTCAATTGGGTTTTGAAGACAAGAAAACTTCAAAGGGAACCCTCGGCAAGAACATGAGTAAAGCCGAGAAGGGTCACTTTGCAAAGAGTAAGGTCGATCCCAAGCGTCTCGTCCAAGAGGTCCCCTTACCCGAGGGAACATCTTTGAAGTCGGGCGACACGGTCACCGTAGAGATCTTCAAGGAGTGTAGTCACGTTGACGTGACCGGCACAACTAAAGGTCGTGGATTTCAAGGTGTGATTAAGCGCCATGATTTCTCTCGCGGTCCCAAGTCTCACGGTTCAAAGCACTACCGCGGTCCTGGTTCAACAGGTCAGCACCAAGGTATGTCTAAGGTCCGCAAAGGGAAGCATATGCCTGGTCACTACGGTAGTGAACAAGTGACGACAATGCATCTCGAAGTTGTCAAAGTCGAAGCGGAGCGCAACCTTCTTTATGTTAAGGGTGCGGTTCCGGGTCCTAGTGGCAGTTACTTGAAGATTCGTAAGAGCATTCTCTCGTAATCGTGACCGTCTCTAAAAGTTATAGAACCAAGAAATCGTGGGAGCTCTGAGATGATCGAGCTTAAAGTAAAAACAAATACCGGTGGTGAGTCGGGGACAGTGTCCGTCGACGAAGAGAAGCTGGGGGGCAAAATTAAAAAGCGCCTCATGCACACCGCCGTTTTGATGTATCACGCCAATGCCCGTCAGGGATCGGCTTCGACAAGAAACCGTGGAGAAATCGCGGGATCTACGAAGAAGCTCTACAGGCAAAAAGGCACAGGTCGCGCTCGCGCTGGCACACGTAAAAGTGGTGTCCGTGTGGGTGGAGGTCGTATCTTCGGCCCCAAGCCTCGTGACTTTGGATATTCCATTCCTAAGAAGATGCGTCGCGCTGCTTACAAGAGCGCGTTGCTCGCCAAGATCAAGGACAACGAAGTTGTTGTCGTTGAGAACTTTGGCCTTAGTAGTGGCAAGACACGAGATGCTGCGAAGCTGATCGCTTCTGTGGGGTTGACAGGCGCAACAGTGATGTTGGCAACCGCCGACGATGCTCGCGAAGTTTACCTCGCCGCCAGAAACCTGGCGAACGTGACAGTGAAGCGTGCTCGTGACTTGAACGCTCTCGACCTTCTCAAATATCGCAACTTGCTCATTGAGCAGAGCGTTTTTGAGGCACTCGTGAGCGACGCAGACGCTGTCAAAGCCGATGCAAAAGCTAAAGAAACAAAATCGGACGAGCCCAAGGCTGAAGAAGCTAAGGACGAGGACAACTCAGAGTCCTAAGGGCTTTGAAAGATTGTAGAGAGGATTCGAGTCGTGATTAACGATCCGTATCAAATCATTAAGCATCCCGTGCTGACTGAAAAGTCGACCCTAGCTCTCGAGTACAACAACACTTATGCGTTTGTTGTGGATCGTCGGGCCAACAAGGTCGAGATTAAGACAGCCATCGAAAAGATCTTTGGTGTCAAAGTCTTGAATGTCCGCACTATGGTTCGCAAGGGCAAGCCCCGTCGCGTTCGTCATCAAGTGTTCAATCAAGCTCCAAAGAAGATCGCCATGGTTCGTCTGCCAGAAGATCAGACAATCGAGGCTCTTTCAAACTGATTTCGTCAATCTGCCGGTTTTCATGAAGAACTTTCAGAGAAGTCATAGTCAATAGAGGAAAAATCATGGCTGTTCGTAAGTACAAGCCAACATCTCCGGGTCGTCGACACGGTTTTGTTCTCGACTACTCACACCTTTCTAAGGTGAAGCCCCACCGCCAGTTACTGCAACGGATTGCTCGTAACGGTGGACGCAACCATCACGGTCACACGACTTCACGTTTTCGTGGAGGCGGCGCGCGTCGTTTGTATCGCATCGTTGACTTTAAACGGGATAAAGATAATATTCCCGCCAAGGTCGCGACGATTGAGTACGATCCGAACCGCAGCTGTTTCATTTCGTTGCTTCACTATGCTGATGGCGAAAAGCGTTATGTCCTAACGCCTCGCAACGTCAAAGTGGGGGATGCAATGCTCAGCGGTGACAAGGTCGAGCCTGTTGTGGGCGCAGCCATGCCACTGAAGAACATTCCTGTTGGTATGGAGATCCATAACATTGAATTGCACCCTGGTAAGGGCGGACAGCTTGTTCGCGCAGCCGGAAGTGTGGCTCAACTGAATGGTAAAGATAATGAGCATGCCATTATCGCTATGCCTTCTGGGGAAACGCGTAAGGTCAACTTGAATTGCCGTGCGACTTTGGGTCAAGTATCCAATGAAGAGCATTCA
>JARGOJ010000788.1:3666-4569 GCA_029210225.1 Planctomycetota bacterium | reverse complement strand
TCCCGGGACGTCTTTCTTCTTCCAATTGTCTAATTGCGCTAAATTGATCTTCTTCATTGTCAATTCTCATTTCAATTGGAACGCTCTATTTTACTGCTTTTTTTGGGGGGCGGTTGTAGGCTCTGTTTCTTATTAGAGACGCAAAGCTCTTCGGCTTCACTATGAACTTGTTTTCATTTAGAGGATTTACGAGTCATCCTTCTTTTTCAATTCTACTTTGAGCTTCTCAATCAACTCCTTGATTTTCTGTGCCATTGAATGCTGGGGTTGGAGCTTCATGAATTTTTGATAGTCTTCGATGGCCCCTTTCAAGTTCCCTAAGGAATGTCGTGCTCCTCCCCTATTGGCATAAGCCACAGCAGAATTAGAATTGAGTTGAATCGCTCGGTCATAATCTTGAGTTGCTCCTTTAAGATCGCCGAGTCGGTTCTTTAGATTGCCAATTCTAACTAGGACTGTGGATAAGTTGTCTCGAGTCTTTGCATTTGAGATACTCGCTTTCGCAAGCTTTAATTGAATTGAGAAGGACTCCTGGTAATATCTAAGGGCGCCCTTTAGATCCTTTTGGCGCTCTTTGGTTTTCCCTATTGCGGTGAGAGCAATGGACAAGTTGAGTTGGACTTCATTATTGGAGGGGTCGAGCTTGGCCAATAGTCGCTCGGCGACAAGTCCCTGCTTATAAGCTTTCAGGGCGCCGACGAGATTGCCTCTCTGTCCCTCTATATATCCAATTCTATTTAGAAAAGCGGATAAGTCACGTTGGAGGGCCCTATTGGCAGGATTGGCTTTCGCTAATGCCTGAGAAGCAACAAGTCCTTTTTGATATGTTTTAAGAGCGCCATTGAGATCTCCTCCGCGCTCCTTCATCTCTCCGATTTTAATGAGAGAGTAGGTCACATTACT
>JARGOJ010000788.1:0-3656 GCA_029210225.1 Planctomycetota bacterium | reverse complement strand
GGAGTCAGCTTTGGCAAGTTTGGATCGCAAGGCAAAAGAGCTTTGGTAATAAAGGAGAGCGCCATTGAAATCTCCCTGACGTTCTTTGATCTCACCAGCTTTCATAAGAAATATAGCTCGATAGATCTGGACTTTGGTGTTGGAGGGGTCGGCTTTTTCCAGGTGGCGAAGGGCAAGAAGCCCTTCCTGATATGTTTTAAGAACGCCGCTAAGATCGCGCAGAGCATATTTAATGGCTCCGATTTTTTTCAAGTGAATAGAAATGTTTTTGCCAACCATAATGTTCGTGGGATGTGACTTTGCGAACTGGCATTCGATAACAAAGCTCTCCTCAAGCGCTTCAAGAGCCCCGATGAAATCGTGCTGGAGTTTTTTGAGGTCTCCGATTTTAGTCAGGGAATAGGAAAGGTGGCTTTGATTCAAGGCACTTGAAGGATTCTCCTTGACTAAGTGTCTGAAGATAAGGAGGCCTTCCTGATAGGCTCGAAGAGCGCCTTTGATGTCGCGTTGGAGCTTTTTAATGTCTCCAATTCTATTCAGAGCATTGGCGGTACTCCTTTGATTCTTTGCATTGGAGGGATCAGCTTTGTTGAGTTTGAGCCGGATTGCAACGCAGCTCTGATATTCTTTAAGCGCACCGCTGAGGTCTCTCAATTGCTCTTTTAGATCTCCTATTTTGCTTAGAACAAGGGACAAATTTCTTTGGCCTCGTACGCTGGCGGGATCGTTTTTCGCCAAACGGTTAATTATGGCAAGCCCCTCCTGATAGTAGATAAGGGCTTCTCTAAAATCGCGGTGATTTTTTTTCAAGTCGCCTAAATGGGTCAAGACGGTGGATAAGCTGCTTTGCACTCTGATATTGGAGGGATCGGAATTGGCTAGTCGGCGAAGGATAGCAAGTCCTTCCTGATAGCTCTTCAGAGCGCCATTGAAATCACCTTGGAGTCTCCTAACCGTCCCAATTCTCACTAGAGAATAGGAGACATTTCTTTGATTCTTTGCATTTGAGGGATCCGTATTGGCGAGTTTTAGTCGGATTGTATAGGAGGCCTGATATTCTTTCAGTGCGCCTTTAAGATCGCGTTGACTCTTTTTTACATCACCAATTTTTTCTAAAACAATGGATAGATTTTCTTGAGCCTCTACATTTGAGGGATCCGTATTGGCGAGTTTTAGTCGGATTGTATAGGAGGCCTGATATTCTTTCAGTGCGCCTTTAAGATCGCCCGAGAGCTCTTTTATAGTTCCGAAATTTATTCGGGAATTCGATAAGTCTCTTTGAGTTGTTGCATTGGAAGGATCTACGATGGCGAGTTTGGATCGGATTGCAAAGGAGGCTTGGTAATCTTTAAGCGCGCCCTTTAGATCGTTTGAGAGTTCTTTTATCACTCCAATTTTAACTAATGAATAGGATAGATTTCGTTGTGCGTCTGTATCGGAAGGAGTTGCCTTGGCGAGTTTGAGTCGGAATGTATAGGAGGCCTGATAATCTTTAAGCGCGGCTTTAAGACCGCCTTGTGTTTTTTTGACGTCTCCAACTTTTTCTAGAGCAATGGATAGATTGCGTTGATTCAGAACGTTCGTAGGATCTTCTTTGGCTAAGCGACGAACGACAACAAGTCCTTCCTGATAAGTTTTAAGAGCGCCACTAAGATCTCCTTTGAGTTCTTTGGTCTCGCCAATTAGAATTAGAGAAATGGCCAAGTTCCTGTGATTCTCCTCGTTGGATGGATCTCCTATTATTAAACGACGAACGATAGCAAGCCCATCCTGATAAGTTTTAAGAGCGCTATTGAGATTGCCTTGGAGTTTCCAAATAGTTCCAATTCTGTTTAAAGACTCCGCTGCTGCAATTTGAACGTCCACATCGGAAGGATCCGCTTTGGCAAGTTTGGATCGGATGTTAAAAGAGTCTTGATAACATTTAAGAGCGCCATTGAGATCTCCTCGGAGTTCTTTGATGGCGCCTACTCCATTTAGAGAAATTGACAAATGAATTTGAACTTTTGCATTGGAAGGATCTGCTTTGGCGAGCTTCGACTGGATTATAAGGGCACTTTGACTGTCTTTGAGAGCTCCAAGAAGATTTCCTCGGAGTTTTTTCACCTCTCCAAGTTGCTTTGGCTAAACGGCGAGCGATAACCAGGGCAGCTTGATAGTCTTTTAGAGCACCGTTGACATCACCCTTGAGCTTCTTGACAGTGCCAATTTTTACTAGAGAAAAAGACAGACTTCGTTGAAGATCAGAATTAGAAGGATTGGCTTTGGCGAGCTTCATTAGAATTGAGAGTGAGTCTCGATAGCTTTCGAGAGCGCCGTTGAGGTTTCCTTGGAGTTCTTTGACATCCCCCAGATTGTTTAGAGCAATGGACAAATTGCGTTGAAGGCTCACAGTTGCAGAAGCTTTGGCTAAAGGGCGAAGGATAGCAAGGCCCTTTTCATAAATGTTAAGAGCGCCATTAAGATCGCCTTGCAATTTTCTCATGAGTCCAACATTGAGCATAGAACCGGCTAAATCGATTTGAGTGCTTGCGGTCGTCGGATCAGCCTTGGCTAAACGGCGAAAGATAACTAAGGCTTCCTCTTGAGTTTTCACGGCCTCCGATAATCGCGATTCGGCTTTCCAAATACTCGCGAGTTCCATCAGATTTACGGCATATTCTCGGCCAGTTTTTTTCTTCTTTCGGTAGGTGTCAAGAAGTCTTACTCGACCTTTTCGGGCGGTTCTCAACAACTCTCTACGAATTTCTTTGGCTTCTTTATTGGGCAACTTAGAGAGATTCTCCCTGAATTGATAAACTAATTTTTTGAGAATTTCTTCGACTATGATCTCGCGGCGCTTGGCAATACTGGCTTCTTCTTTAGCGACCTTTGCTTTTAGGTCGGCGCGATCTGCTTCCAGCTTTGCCAATCGAGTTTCTTGGTTTGCCCGATCTGCTTTCTCGACGATGATAGTCTGTTGTGCTGTTATGTCTTTCAGATAAATCGACACCGCGATGATTCCGATGCTAACAGCAATACCAACGACCCACTTCAAGCTTTGGGCCGTCCTCTTCGTCCATCCCTGTTTCCGCTGAAGTCTAGCAATCTGAATAATTAACTCGTTGCGACGTTCTCCTTCTGGAGATCGAACGAGTTGAGCTTCAGCGAGTCCGATATCCCCAAAGCTTAGAGCTGCTTTGGCATAGCTCAAACGGGCCGTGACTTCGCCGCTTGCAGCATGAGTATTCTCAGGCCATAAAAGTAGAGCTTGCTTGAAGCCCGCAATAACCTCGGCGAAATCCGAATATAGTTGATCTCGGTCTTTTCCAGAGAGGACTGCTTTTTCATTTTCAATTGTTTCATGGCAACTCTTGAATGTACTTTCTGCTCTTACTGAAACGAGCCGACTTTCGCTGTGGGAGAGAAATGCTCTCAAGGCTTCTTGGAAGTCTTTGACTGACGCATAGCGATCTTTCGGTTCTTTAGACATCGCTCGCATGCAAATCTTCTCAAGCTCTTCCTCGGTATTCTCTAGGCGAGGAGGAACTCCTTGGGAGGCTTGATAGAGCACTGAGCCAGGACCAGAATGAGGAGGTTCGCCAGTGAGAACCTCAAAGAGAATTGATCCAAGTAGATAAATGTCGGTTTTGGGTCCTAGTCTTCTGACATCACCA
>JARGOJ010000003.1:28321-30864 GCA_029210225.1 Planctomycetota bacterium | reverse complement strand
TCAGCGCCGCTTCTTTGGCGCTGGCACAGGGCACGCCTCTCAGCGACAAGGACTTTCAAACGAAAGCCCAGAAGCTGGCGCGGCGGATCACTTTGAAGCTCTCAGAAAATCAACGAGATGCCTCGCTCTATAAGAAGCAGCTCAAGGACCTCGAAGATCTACTCAATGCGGCGGCAAACCCCAACAGCGCCGTCGTTTTGACAGTTCGTCTCTTCAAGGCAAGCACTCACCTTGAGCTTCGCCAAGGAAAGGAATGCCTCGCTGAATTGGCGATCCTCGAAAAGACAAAGCCCACAGGGCGCATGCTCAGTAACATCTATCAGTACCGAGCGCGCCTTTACATTCGCCAGCATCAAGTCGCAGAGATGGAGAAGCTCGTCGCGAAAGCGAAGAAAGCCCCCCTCGACGATGAGGTCCGTGACGCGATCATAGGCTCCTATTATCTGCTCAAAGCCCGCGAGTTATCAAAGCTCGACAAGCGTGACGAGCTGATTCGGACCATTAAAGATGCTGAAGCGGCACGGGTCGATTACAAGACCGTCAGTCTCATGAAACGAGAGATTGCTCGCTGCGCTTTCGCCATAGGAAAGGCTTTCCCCGACTTCAATGTGAAAGACGTCGACGGCAACGATCTCTCGCTCTCGGCCCATAAAGGAAAGGTTGTCCTGGTCGATTTTTGGGCCACGTGGTGCGGTCCCTGTCGCTCCGAGCTCCCCGAACTCATGGAGATCTACAAGAAGTATCACGACAAAGGCTTCGATATCATTGGTATCAGCCTGGACGAGAATGAGAAACGATTTAAGAGCTTTGTAAAGCGTCAAGAGATCTCCTGGCCTCAGTATTTCGATGGCAAAGGATGGCGCAACGCCCTCGCCCGACGCTACCTCATCGACTCCCTTCCCGCGGCCTTTCTCATTGACCAGAACGGCAATATTCTAGCCAAAGATATCCGGGTCGATGCCCTCGAAGCCGCCATCAAGAAAGCCCTCGCTAAAAAGAGCCCCAAAGAGTAGTCCCGCTAAAGGTCGCTCAATCACTTTCATATGAGGTTTTTAGCGATTTCTTCCGATTTGTTTGAGTGAGGAATGAACCTTTAGCTCTGTATTCAGAAATGCCTCCACGGGAAACCATGTTGAAAATGGGAGAGAGTCCATTGCTAAAACAATCCTTCACAAGCGAGCTGCGCGCCTCTAGTCAACGCGCCGTTCTCTTCGCTTGCTGTTTGCTCGCTCTCCTCACTCAAGGCCCGAGCGCCTCCGCTCAGGTCGCCCGGCCCATGAATCCAGTGCCCATGGCCAAGACCCTCCCAGAGTTGATTCAGAACTTTGAAGCTCAAAAGGGCAAGCCATATATTGAACGCTACCGCTATGTCAGTCAGTTCAGTCGCTTCCGCACCGAAGAGAGCGCACGCTACTTAGAGAAGATCTACAAAGAAGACAGCGACGCGAACATCAAGCGATCGGCCCTCTCCACCCTCTCCAACATGCGCGTTCCCTATGCTCGCAAAGTCATCGCCGCCATCGCTCAAGACCCGAACACCGACAACATCAGCCTCACCTACGCCATTCGAGGCCTCGCCAATGCCGGCGACCTTGAATCCTTCAAGATCCTCCTCAGTCTCCTCAAAGCCCCCCCCGCCGGGCAAGTGAGCTGGCCCGCACGATCGAATGAAAGCCGCCGCAACACCGATATTCTCAAGGGCCTGCGAGACAGCAAAGCCAAGACGAAAAGCGATATCATTGTCTCTGAAGTCCTGTCCCAAGCGAAGGGCAAGCTGCTCTGGAAGAAACAACAGCTGCTCTCCATCGCAGCGACCAAGGCGGCCCGGAGTAAGCACAAGGAGGTCTTCCTCAAGCTCTCACACGAGAAATACCCTGAGCTTCGCGCCGAAGCTGTCTACGCCCTCGATTGCGACCCCCTCGACGACAAGATCGCCGAACGTCTCATAGACCTGCTCTCCGACAAGTCCCCCGTCGTCTCGACAGCCTCAACCGTTGTCCTCGGCAAGCACGGACCCAAAGCGGCGCTGAAGCCGTTGCTAAAAATCGCAAAGGGCAAAAACGCCGGGGCCGCAGCCGCCGCTCTGGAAGCCCTCGGCGCTTACCCCGAGGACAAAGGCGCCTTCTCGGCTTTGAAGAAAGCCATCGGCAAAAAGCGACCCTGGCAATTAGCCGCCGCAGCCATCGCCGGATTGAAAAAACGTCACAAGGTCGACACCATCGAGGTTTTGGTGAAGGCTCTGAGCAAACTTGACGGTCGCCTCTTAGCCGACGCCTGCAAAGCTCTCAAGGCGCTGACTGGCCAAGACCTCGGGCTGAAGGCTAAGGATTGGAAGAACTGGTGGTCTGCAGTCAAGAAGGGCTTCACCATGCCCGACAAAGCGGCCCTGGCCAAGCGAAAAGAGAAGGGACCCAAGGTTCGCAACGGAACCAAGAGCCGAAACCCAAGCTACTACGGCAGCGAGGTCGTCTCCAAGCGCATCACCTTTATCGTCGACTTCTCCGGTTCGATGAGCTCGAAGGTCAAAACTCTCGAAGGAGAAT
>JARGOJ010000003.1:1865-28304 GCA_029210225.1 Planctomycetota bacterium | reverse complement strand
AAGGTTGTCAAAGGATTGAGCAAGAGCGCTTACTTCAACCTCATCTTCTTTGGCACCAGCTTTAAGGCTTGGCAAAAGACCATTGTCAAAGCGAGCAATGGGATCAAAAGCAAGGCCATTCAACACACCAAAACGGCCCCAGGTATGGGCGGCACGAACATTTTCGACCCCCTCGAAACGGCTCTGCAAGATCCCAACGTTGACACCATCTATCTGCTCTCTGACGGCTCCCCGGGCTCTGGTAAATTCACCGTCCCCGCCGACATCCTCCGAGAGATCAAGAAGATCAATGCAACCCGCCGAATTGACATTCACACAATCAGCTTTGGTTCGGACAGCAAGTTCTTGAAAGACCTCGCAAAACAAAACGGCGGCGATTACATCAAGCGCTAAACACAAGCTCCCAATCAACGGTCCTCAAAGGCGAAGCCACTTCGAAGTGTCTTCGCTCTTTTTTTGAGATGGCAAGTTCAGGGCTCTGAAAGCCAAAGACGAATTCGCCAGTCAGCAATATTGCTCTGCGATTGAGAATAGATCCCCACCCCTCCAATCACCATAAAGCTTATAAACAAAAGATATTACAACTTCATTGAAAGCTAAGAAGTTGCATTTCAGTCGGCTTGAGTCTAGTCTAATGATAAAGGTATATGCCTCCCCTCCTAAGGACTCTCAATGAAGGAATCGACGCCCAGACTATGGTCGAAGTAAACTACTCCAACGTCTCGCGAGAATCGCGTTGGTTTCTTAAAAAGGGTTACAAACTATCCATAGCACAGCTGTCGGCGGCCCTCGAAGAAGAGTGCTTCGTCCGCTTGCCCGACCCGTTCAGTTATCTCTGGCATACATGGACTCAGAACAAAGGGCGCCTCGTCAACAAGCTCTCCTTGCGAGGAAAATACTTCGACTTCCAGTACGGCTTGGCGGACATATTGAAGCCTCTTGGCCTACGGAGCGCTGAGTTTCCTCCCCAAGGCTCTCTCCCACTCCTTCAAAAGGACCAAGAAGTCAAAGGCTTTGTCACCCTCCAACGCCCAACTGATATTGACTTGGAGCGCCTTGAACGACTTTATGAATCGTTGTTAAAGAGCGCGGCCTACCTCCATGTCTTCCTTCGCTGGATTTGCCAACAAGCCCTCGACGGTAAGAATGTTGAAGACTCCATCGCGCTCTTGCCCGACGGCGACCAAAAGGAAAGCCTCAAGAGCTTTACCGAGTTTCGCAGCCAGTTCCTAGACAGCTTCTTCTCCTGTAAAGACGTGGATTCCCTTGAAGAGCACGTCAAGTATTTAGAGAAGCGCGCTGAACGCGATTTGCTCGTTGGGGGAAAGACAACGGCCGAGGTGGCGGTTCCCTATATTCAGGTTCTGACGAAGTACCGCGACCATCTCTACAAAGAAACGAAGGCCGTCACTCCGCGTGTCGTTGAGTGGGCCGTTTCTTGGGCGAATCCTATGACCTTCTGGGATCAGGTGAATCGACAGCGGAAGTACGACCAGGAGCAGGTGAAGACCGTGTTTAGAGAATACATCGGGTCGGCGTTCAAGGCCATTCCCTGGGAGTTCAAGCCCAATAACAATAGCATTGTGAGTTCTCTTCCCTTATCCATATTCTCCGACATGAAAACACCATTTTAATGTTATTCTGAGGACGTTCACCTGGGGGGGGAGTGTGGTTCAGCCAAAACAATTGGTCTTGAGAGTCGATGACTTCATTGCGCAGTATGTTCATTGCAATCAGACGGAGTTTACCGATGCCGTCCAAGGTCCATTGTTAGTCTTCAATGTAAAGCGAGAGCTATTCCTCTTAGACCTTGGCCTCGCTATTGGCGCCCGAATTAACAAGATCACTCTGGGACGCTCCCAAAGCGCCGACCTCCGCTTTGAACATGACGGCGTTTCAAGAATTCACGCCGAGCTGTATTCCAAGGAATCCGAATGGTTCCTGAGGGACTGTGGTTCTCGAAACGGGGTCTCCAAGTATTTCGCCCAGAAGAAGTCCGTCTTAAAGAAAGGCGAATCCATTTCTCTCGATCAGGTCACTCGCTTTGGTCTTGGGAATGGCCCTCGTTTACAAATTTACTCGCCTCTCGCACTGTTCCGAAAGATTCGCCAACGACGAGAGGAAGAATGGGTCAAACGCTCCACAGACAATATTCCAGCCGTCGCTCCAAGCGATACAGACACCATCACTGATGACTTCTTGGTCGTCGACGGCAGTCCAAAGAATGTCTTCGTTTGGGCGAAGGAGATGAAAGGAGAGACTTTGCAGGACTTCTTCGATAGAACGCACTGCTATTTTCTCCGATTGCTGTCTCGCAACGACAGCATGGTCAATGCCTCACATCTCGATGAGACCGTTGTCACAGAAAGCCTCGCGGAGTATGAAGGCGCCCAAAGCCCCGAGTTTTGGCCCCTTGTATCACGGAACAAAGAGGACTCGGTTTATCTTGGTCGCAGTCCCGGTAACGATGTCCATGTCTCCGACGCGACCGTCTCCCGTAAGCACCTGGTCTTTCGCTTCAACAATGAAAAGAGCGAATGGACCATTGAAGACCTTGGGTCTAAGAACGGGGTCTTTCTCGATGGCAACCCCGTTGTCACGCCGACAAAGATCGACGATGAGGCTTGCATTCGTGTTGGTCGGGAAGTCTTAATTCAATTCCACAACCCGCGAGCCTTTTATAGCCTACTCAAAGTGTATTCAAAGCTCTAACGCCGTCGACGACGAATATTCCGGCTTCGAGCCCGACTCGCACGGCGGCGACGCTCTAACGCAGCCTGCTCTCTTTCGAGGGCCAGGCGTTCTTTTCGCAGTAACGCTTGAAGGCGCTTCAACTCTTCAAGGTCTCTCTTGGCTTGCTTTCGAGCCTTCTCCAGGTCGCGCTTCGACGGGGCCGCGACGGGATCCGTCCGTTTCGCCACCGGCGCTTTTCTCTTCTTAGGAAGGGTTTTCCGAGGCGGCGTCTTCTTCAAGCTTTTCAAGCGCTTGGCTTCAGCCTGCGCCCTCACTTCCTCCTGACGAAGCTGCTTCAACGCCAGGCGCGCCAAACCATTCTTTGGATCAAGCTTCAGGGCCTTCTCCACGACGAATTTTTGCACCGTGATCGAATAACCTGCCAACTGAGTCCAACGAAAGAGCGACAAATAGTCTTGAGGATCTTTAGAGTCGCGAATGGATTCGAGGCGACGCTCTAACCTTAGACCGTCGGCGAGCCCTTTAATATCGACTGATTGAGAATGAAGCCCTGCAGCTGCCGCTTTCAAGCTGAGCTTATCGAGAGCGTTTGGATCGGACTTCACTTTCTCGAACTGCTCAGCGATCTCCTCTGCCTTGGTTGACTGACGGGTGATCGTCTTTACGAGGGCGCGACTAAACTCAATGGTGCCCCCAGGAATACGCATACTCACTCGGTCTTCACTGATTGACACAACTTGGCCCCGCACTGTTCGGCCATTCTTTAAGAGAATGATATCGCCAAAAACAGGCTGGCAGAGGAAGAGAAGACATATGAATATGAAGATGCGCATGACTACGGCCTTTTGGGATTCCGCCCACCTCAACTATAGCGAATGGGTGCCAGTCTTTGAAGAAAGTTCCCTTGAAATAGGACGGACCGTCACCCCATCATGTCACGCTTGACGCCTATTCCTTAGCGATCACCAAGAGCCCAGGCAGTCATCCAATCTTCCGACTTCAAGACAAATCCCAGGTCGAAAAGACGATCTTGCAAATCAAAGCTATGGGCTGCGCCATAGAGCAAAGCAAGGCGCTTGCTCCCTCCCGAGAGCTCCATTTTCACTGCCTCAAGCACTCGATCATTACGACGATAGATCAAGGCATAATCGGACTTTTCCATATACCAAGGACGCTTCTCCAGAAAATCTTGGGGACCGAGGCGATACAGTCCTCTGGGAAGCTCATCTTTGATCGCCACTCCTGTCTCATTCTGAACCAAAGTCAGACCAAGTAAATGAAAGAAGACTCTATGAGAATCCTCTCCTGAGCTAGATCCCGCAGAGTCTTTCTTAGGAAAGCTCTCGTAGCCAACGGCTCGCAAGTGTGGCTTCAACTCTTCAATATCAAGATCGGCCCGTTTCCAGCCCTTTTTACTGTCTACTCCCAAACCCCGGAAAAGCTCCTGCTGACTCCTGATCTTCGTTGAGACCTCAGTGTGCTGCGTTCCAATGGCCCCGTCTCGCCGAAGAACATCACGGCTTCCTTTCAGGTCTTCATAGAGCACTCGGGGGTAATCTGCGAGTTTCTCCTCAAGCTCTTGATAGTAATTTCCCATGGCCACATGAACAGTCGCGACGATCGTGACTTCTTGACCCGCAGGATTTCGATAGCAGCGAAGAGCAGTCTCAAAGCGCCCGGGGACATGGGCTTGCTGGGTCGACATCGATCGTCGAATGAAGCGCAGGTCCCCTGAATACCGAGCGAAGCCATGGGGCGCCAAGCTCGGGTGTCGCCGGGGTTTGAGATTGGAGCGAAGTACAATCGAACCTCGCTTGGGGAGTTTTTTGGGATGGCAGGCGCAAAGACCAAGGAGCAGAAAAACGAATCCGAGGCCTGCTCTAAAGAGCTTAGCCAGCCTCATCACCAGGAGCAGCAAGCAGCGCTTCTGGGATTTTCTTTCGAGCAGCGAAGCCACCATGAAGGCTGTGATACCACTCAAGCCTCTCCTCGTCACTCTTCCAACATAGCAAGACCTCTTCCCCATCTAATTTGCAAGGGAAGTCGACCAAACCCACTTCAAAGCTATGATCTCGGTAGGAGCAGCCGATTTGCTGGAGCTCTTCGAGGAGTTCGGTCATGGCATCTTTGAGGTCGGCGATGTCAAGCTCGGTCTCCGGGGTACGATAACCATCCCGGTCGGTCGCGAGTTTTTTCCAGGCCCTACCCTTTTCGAGGATGTCCGCGACGATGCGCTTCACTAGCGGCAACGCACGGGTTGCCCCGTGGGGTGTGAAATAGACCTTTTTAGTTTGTGGCTTCACGGCGCTACGCTCCTGACTTTCATCGCTCTTGTCTTAGGTTTTGAGGGCTGATACTTCAAGAGACAGTCTCAGGCTTTTCTGGCGTCCCGTCTCCAGAAATATCTCGCGGACTTTCCCTGATGGCCTCTTCGGGCTTCGGGTCCTCAGCCTCAACGGGCTGCTCTTTATTTTTCTCAGCCCGTATTTCATCGACGTCGACGCCAAGAAGTTTGAGGTAGTAGAGCCCCACTAAGGTGATCGGAATGTATTGCGTCAGATGATAATAAAAGGATGCTGCCAGCACCGGCTCGACGTCGATCTTGAAGAGTCCCAAGGTCGTGGTGAAGGCCCACTGCACCACTCCAAAGAAGCCCGGAGACGACGGCACAGTCACAACGACAGCGGTCACGCCTTGCAAGAATAAGGCTTGGGGCAGAGTGACGACGACGTCGAAGGCCTTGAGTGAGATGACAATCATGAGGCCATAGAGCAGCCAATGTAGAAATGAGATCGCCAAGCAAGCTAAGAAGAGCTTTGGAGACCGAGCCATTTGTACGCCCTCGCTGCCCTTCTCTATCAGCCCATAAATCAGCCCCGCCAGTTTTTCGGGGAGTATGGACAAGATCTTCCGACTCAGGGCGAGGGACTTCTCTTGAGCCAAAACAAAGGGGATGATTCCAAAGATCGCGACGATGGTGATGACAAGTAGGGCCATGGCGCCTTGTCGCATTTCACTGGGCAGGTTCTCAGCGTCGACGAGGAAGACGGCCGTGTAAAAGTAGGCGAGGATGGCGATGAGGTCGCAGATTCGTTCCACCACAAGGGTTGAGAAGACCGTGCTAAAAGGCAGCTTCTCGTGCTTTGCAAAGACGTGAGCGCGAAGGAATTCGCCAAGGTGAGCGGGATATATGTTATTCCCCATAAAGCCGATCATGACGGCGGGAAAGACCTGCATGACGCGGAATTCGCCGATGGGTCTCAAAATCAGGGTCCAACGCCAAGCTTTGAGGAGAAAGACAACGAGGAGGATGATGAGGAGGGTGGGGAGCGTCCAAAGGTAGTCGCCGCTGCTGAGCTTGTCACCGAGCTTTGCAGGGTCGATGTCTCTCACGGCAAAGTAGAGGAAGACGAGGCTTATGAGGATGCCTACGAAGAGCTGGATTCTGGAGGACGTTTTTTTGCTGACCATGGAGAGTTTATCTATTTTTTAGCCGGTGGCATCAAGGCGGGTCTTTGGCGAAAAATAAGGGCTTTGGAAAAAGAGCGTGGCTTTTACCAAGCTTTTACAGCCCTCTCAGACCTGCCACGGTGGGGCTTCCCCGTGTGTGACTTAGACGCTTACAAAAGCATGACTTAAGTGTTGAAAGGAAGCCTTGCTATCAAAGCGTGCAAACGATACCACTGATAGACCAAAACGGGACAGACCGCAGTAAGGAAAGTTGTGACGCTCATGATTCTACAAAGCCTTCGCAGACGCCGGACACTTAGTGCCAGCCTCCGCATTTTCATGGCGGCAGCGATGTTGCTGCCTGCAAACCCTGGAATGCTCTTTGCTCAGGACACCGGGGCCCTCCCCAAGTCTTTGAACTTCAAAGCAGCCCTCGACCTCGCGCTCCTAAAGAGCGTTGATGTCGACCCCGAAACAGGGACTTTGCTTTGTCGGTTCACCGACGCTCAAATCTCGTCGGGCAAGCTCAAGTTTCCGATCACTCGGACTTGGCGTGAGCTTGATGTTTCGGTTGAGGGAGGGGGTTTTCGTTGGTCCATGACCACCGATCAACGCCTAGAAGGTCTTGGCAAGAAAGAGCTCGCCTTTGTTGACGCAACAGGTCAACGTCGTTGGTTCGCTCAAAGCTCGAACGGATATATCGCGACCCGAGGCTACCCGGCGCTGATTCAAGCGAAGGGTGAGAACTTCGAGATGACAGGCCTCGGCGACGAGAGAACGTCACTTTTCGATGCTCAGGGCCGCTTGATCTCGATCACCGACTTTGAAGGCAGCACGATCTCCTTTCAATACGCTGGCAAGATGCTTGCTTCCATCAAGTCGAAGCTTGGCAGCTTGGTTTTTGAGCGTAATGACAATGGATCGATCCGCGCCATTCGCTATCCCAACAATCGCAAGGTTGAGTATCAATATAATAAGAAGGGCTTTCTTAAGCGCTTTATCACTATGAATCGCTTGGCTTGGACTTACAAGTATGATTCAAAGGACCGCCTGGTCACAATCGGCGACGATTCCGTCCGGGTTGGCTACGACCAAATCGGCCGCGTTTGCCGCGTGTCAGGTAAGAACGTTCGCCTCCGTCGCTACTTCTACCTAACTAGCGCCGACCCAGCCCGCTCCTATATCACTTTGACCGAAGATGGCAGCGGCCGCACCGCGCTCTACGCTCAATCATACGACCGCCGTTATATCGAGCGGATCTCCGAAGAAGGAAACCGGACCTTTGTCGAGCTTGACGATCGCAATCGCCCTGTTGTCATCACTGATGATCAAGGACTGAAGACCGAATACGGTTACGACGCCATGGGACGCACCTCAGTGATTGAAGCTCCTAACGGCACCTTGACTTCTTTTGAATACAAAGGCAGCAACCTTAAGCCGAGCGTGATCCTAAAAGGCAGCGAGAAGTGGAGCTTCGACTTTGACAGCAAGCAACGCCTCGCCGCGATTAACACACCAACCGGAGCCAAGCAGAGCCTCGAATACAATGAGAAGGGTCTTCTGGCCAAGACCGTCGATCACCGCGGATTGAAGCGAACCTACGAATACAACGACCTCGGCACAGTGAGTGCTATTCTTGAGAATGGCAAGAAGATGCAGCTGCGCTACGACGGCTACGGCCGGGTCGCTGGCTTGACTCGTCCAGACGGCAAGACCGCGAAGCTCATTTACAACGCGAACGGTCAAATTGACTCTGTCACTGAGAGCAGCGGAAAGACTGTTTCCTACACTTACAACCGCTTCGGCCTCGTCTCTTCACACACAGACGAGACCGGCTATCAGATCAACTACAAATACACTCGCTTCGGTGAGATCCGCGAGATCCGCGACGCAAAGGGCCTCATTCAAAAATACGAATACAATAAAGGCGGTCAATTGGCCGCAGCTATCGACGCCCTCGGTAATCGTTCGATCTATAGCTACAAGGGCAAGAAATACATTGTCACTCAGCCCAATGGCACTCAGCGAACATACGAGTTTGACGACAAGCAACGCGTCCGCAAAGAGACTTTGCCAAACGGCCGCAAGATCGCTTACGACTACAATAAGCAAGGTCTTCTCAAGAAGATGACCCTTCCTGGGAATAAGCTCGCAGCCTTTACATACAACAAAGATGGTCAATTGACGGGAATGGCCAACGCTGATAGCCAGTTCCGTATTGGTTACGACAAGATCGGTCGCATTAGCACATTGATCGACGATAAGCTTAAGAAGGCGATTCGTTACGGATACAACACAGCAGGCGATAGAACTGAAATGACCCTGCCCTTCGGCAAGGTGAAGTATGTCCGCGACGAGTATGGTCGTATCAAAGACATTGAAGATATCGACGGTGGTCACATTAAGATTGACTACACCTTTGATGGACGTCGCAAGAGCATTCTCTATCCAAACGGTGTCACAACTCAATTTCAGTATGACACGCGCGATCGCTTGACCGCCATGATTACAAGTGACAAAGCCAAGAAGGTTTTGAGCTCACGGACTTATGGCTACGACGCTCTCGGACGTCGCGATTCTATGACGACTGAAAAGGGTGACAAAGAGTCTTATCTCTATGACGCTCGTGGTCGCATGACTGAGATTCGCCGTGGCACAGACACCACAAAGTACGCTTACGACGGCGCTGACAATAGAACTTCGAAAACGGTTAATGGTCAAACAACGAAATACGCGATTGGCAAAGGCAACCAAATCAGTTCTAGCGGCGTTGAGAAGCTGAAATACAATGTCCTCGGGCAATTGATTCGCAAGATCAGCAAGCACGGCGTGACTCGTTATTCTTACAACGCTCAAGGTAAGCTCACGAAAGTGGAGAAGCCTGGCGCGGTTGTGAAATACGGATACGCTCCAAACGGAACTCGTGTCTGGCGTGAAGTCAATGGCAAGCGCCGTTACTTCCTCCACGACTTCTCCGACGTGGTCGCTGAGTATGATGCCAAAGGTCAATTGATTCGCAGCTATACTTACGGTCCTGACAACGACGATGTTTTGGCCAGCCACTCAAACAAGTCGGAAGCGACTTACTTCCACTACGATGCAGTTCGCAGCGTTGTGGCGCTGACAAATAGAACAGGAGCTGTTGTCGGTCGCTACGACTACGACGTCTTCGGTTCCATTCGGAGTAAAGACGGCGCCGCGACTCGCTGGAACCCCTACGGCTTCACCTCTCGCCGTCGCGATCCTGTCGCTGGCCTTCAGTATTTCCGCGCTCGCTACTACGATTCTTCTATGGGGCGCTTCACGAGCCAGGACCCAGTGGGTTACTTAGACGGTCCTAACCGCTATGCTTACGCTCGTAACAATCCTGCGCTTTACAATGACCCCTACGGTCTCTGGAGTCTTCGCGGCGCCTGGAACTCGGCGACATCAAAAGTGTCTTCCGCCTGGGAGTCAACAAAGAAGGTTGCTTCAAGCGCCTGGGAGACAACCAAAGAAGTCGGAACTTATGTCGGTAAGCAAACCGTTGCTTTCGGTAAAGGCTTCGGTAAGGGAGTTTGGAACGGAGTTAAGGGTGTTTACACGCTGGTCCGTCACCCCATTCAAACAGTTAAAGGTGTTGTTTACGCCATTGAGAACTGGGAGCAAACAAAAGAAGCCATGGGTGAAATGTGGGATGCCTACATGGACGCTATGGAGAACGACCCTGAGAAGTTCGCCGAAATGACCGGTATGCTCACTGGAGAATTAGTCTTCGCCATTGTGGGAACCAAGGGTCTCGACAAGGTCGCCAAGGTCGCCACGCTGGCCAAGGTTGGTCAGGGCGCCGCCAAGGTATCCAGGGCTGCGGGTATTACCCGAGCCGCCGGAGCGGTCTCATCGAAGCTCGGAACCAAGGTCGCCAGTGTCGGACGAGCCGTCGGAACAAAAGCCGCCAAGCTCGGAACCGCCGCAGCAAGGCGCTTCCCGAAGACAGCGGCCGCAGCCCGGGTCCTCGCAGCGAACACGGCAAAGATTGGCGCGACTATGAAGAAGGTCGCCACCAACGCCGCTCGTAAAACACGGGCGATTGACCGTGCTCGGGCACTTTCTAGAGCGCGCTTTGCGGCTCGTGGTGGCAACATCATCACTCGCAACGCTCGCAAGCTCGCGGCTATTCCTGGAAACATTGCCAGAACTGCGAAGTTCGCCGTGAGAAACCCAGGAGCCTTCCTCACCTATGGAACTTACAACATGACTCGCGGCGCTTTGAGAACAGTCGCTGCCATCGGTCGTGGAACTTGGACTATGGGACGCCGGGCTTCAATTCCTGCGGCGCTTATCTTCAAAGACGAGATTTCTGACTCAATCAATAAGTATAAGAGTCGTGAAGAAGCTCTGGGTCAGTTGCTCAAAGACTCCGACTCATTGATGAACAACGCCGGTAAATTGACAGGCGACGATCTTCAGAAAGAATTGGATAAGGTTGGCGGAACTTACAATGATTACCGCAACAACCTGCTCAAGCCTATTCATCTTGAGACAACGACTTTCAATAAGAGCCTCGAAGAGTTCAACGACTTAGCCTTGGCTGAGGACCTGGACGACGACGCAATCCTAAGCCGCATGGAAGCATCTGTCGATGCCTTCGCTCGCCGCCGCGACAACCTCTTGACCGTTGTCTTCGACGGCTACAAAGAGGAAGAGCACTCTTACAAGAGCCCTTCAGCGAACCGCGTGAACTCCTACGACAATGAAATTGAATTGTTGATGAAGGCGTCCGAGAAGGTAAGCGACGAAGCGTCCAAGAAGTTGATTGAAGATCGTATTGCGGCCTTGAAAGAAGCCAAAGGCATCGAGTATGCCCTCTACCGCAGCGGTGACCACGACACTCTCCTCTCTTACTTAGCCGGCGAGAATGTCGATATCAGTGGTTCTTTAGGAATTCCAGGACTTGGCGGCGAGCTGCCAGGAACTGAGAGTTCAGGAATGGCTGACGCCCTCGACCAAGCTTTTGACGACGAGTAATCAATCCTTCAAAGATTGACTGAAAAAAGGGCTGCGACCGCAGCCCTTCTTTCGTTTTTCCTTCGGAGTTTCAATGATTAACAAAACATTCTTGGATCGCGTTCAGGAGCCCATGTTCGACAAGAAGATTTCCTTCAATTGCGAAGCATACAGGTTCATTTGGACACGAACTTTTCACAACCTGATCATTCTCCGCGTCGTCAACGAGGCCGGAATGGTCCGCTTTTCGGCGAAAGAACTTAAGAGGGATGAACAACTATCCTTGGCGCGCCACGAAGTATTTGAAGTATCTGCAGAGCAATGGCAATCATTAATTGACGAAGTTGAGAAACACGGTCTTTGGTCTTATGAACCGACTCGTAAGGGCGGAATTGACGGAGCCCACTGGCAACTTGAGTGCCTTCGCTATGGCCAATTTCAGGAGTTACAGGAATGGTGTCCCGATCAGAAGAATCCTCTTCGTCAATTTTGCATGAGCCTGCTAACTCTATCTCGTTTTGAATTGGAAGAATCGGAGATTTATTAGATCTGTGAAAATTATGGAAGGGCCAAGCCTGGGAAGTAACATTATTGGCCCTAAAACGGGTGTGACGACTGAAACTCCATTCAACGTTTCAAGGCCAGATTCGAGATCTAATTGGACATCGAGATGAAATGCGTAGAGCTGATACCGAAGCTCAAAATCAATATGGACAACCTTTAACTTTTAGGAATTGAAATCATGAGAATTTTCTTGCACGAGAGGGCAAGCTTAGCTCTGTCAGGCGATATTTCTGAGGGAGATATGGGAGGTTGCCCATCAAGATATGAAGCGTGGCGGATCCTCTGTGACATTACAGGTGTTGACCTCGGTCTAGAACCATCCCTTTGGAAGGACTGGTTTCGTGAGAATTTGAGAACTCGTGAAGACCTTGAAACAATATACTCCCTATATTATGAACTCAATCGCAAGAGACGCATTGCTTCCTCTAATAGAACGGAAGCCCAGCAAAAACTTGAAGGATCCAGGGAAGGAACGCTAAAGGCCATTTTTGAAGAGCATGAACGCGCCTTAGAGGGTAAATAGATGTAATTTCCGCCAAGACACGTTGGCACCTGTTCCTTTTTCGATGCTGACAACTCGTCATCAATGCTGCAAAAAATTCGGCCCAAAGCGGACGAAAACGGCCCATGCATGCCTCCTACGCTGTTCCCCGCAGACCATTTCTCCACTCTTAAGAGGCCTGAAAAAGCTCCCAATCAAACTCATTCAATATTGATAAAGAGCAGCGAAGACGTTTGGCTAAGCGCCGACTTTTGCACTTCATACCAAGCCGCCGAAACAAGGCTCATAAGGGCTGGTGAGAGACCGTGGATTTTGAACTTAGCGAACAATGCAAAACTCGGATAGACTGGAGATATGAGCGTGACAAAAAATCAAGTTGTGAAGCTTGCGCTAGAGCTTCCCAAACACCAGCAAGATGATTTGCTTGTCGAACTGATAGAGGCCTTTAGAACCCCTCCAGCGAAATCCACTGAGGAGATCGAGGCTGCTTGGGAAAAAGAAATCCGAAAGCGGATTAAAGACGTCGAGGACGGCCGAGTTGAGCTTGTCTCTGGTGAAGAAGTCAGACGAAAGCTTCGGCGGAAAAATCGGTGAGTCGACCACCAGCAAGCCACAATTTCCATCCAGATGCTGAAACCGAAGCCTATCTCGTCGCAGACTATTATGACGAAGTTCGTGAGAGCCTGGGAGATCGCTTTGAAGTGGCCTTTAACAGAGCTCTAGATCGATCATTGGAGATCCCGAAAGTGGCCATCAATGTCGGGCGGGAACTCGACGCATGCGTTTGCCTAAACCATTTCCTTACTATTTGATCTATCAATTCAACAAAGACCAGAATCATGCGATGATCGTGGCCCTCGCTCATGAAAGCAGAAGGCCTGACTATTGGAAGGACCGAATCTAGTCCTACGAAAGCGCAGTCTGCCGTTCCCACCAAATCTTTGGCGACGAAAGCTCCAAACGACACTTCATACGTATTAACAATAGAGGTCAGAACATGACATTTCGATTGCCCCTCAGCGAATCGAGGTTTCCCGTTCAAACCTTCTTCAATGCGATTGCCGATAGCTCATTTTTTGACGTCATTGAAAGATTGTCAAAGGGCGTCGGCAGTAGCATCAACGAATGCCATTGTACCTTCCCTGGCGACTTGGACCCTGCCGATGAGCCCTTCGAGGGAGTTTGCTTTTCTATCTTTGACGATGAAATCATAGTTACTAAGCAGGAGTGCGTGAGCGTCGTTCAGACAGTTTGTGCCGACTATCTAAAAAAATACCCTGAACGACGCACAGAACTAGAGAGAATCCTGAGACAATTCTAAGCGCTAGCTTCTCCTTAGGAAGGCTCTTTCATTGACAGAAACACCTATGCCTCCTTGGCTCGCCCAAACACTTCGCCCGCTGCTCTTAGCCCCCGCCTTCGAGCTCTTGCAAAGCATCATCGAGCGCGCCACCAGATTTGAAGTCCAAGACAAGACCGTCACAATGCGTTTCGAAGATCCGGAACTTGAGCTGAGCCCGGAGGAGATCTTCTGTATCCAGTTTAAAGACAATCCAACCGAATCCACGAAAACAACAACAAAAACACCGTCAACAGCTTCTGAGGCCCTCGCAGAGACCCTCTCCATAGCGCCACTCTGGTCCTTTGGTGAAATCGGCGATACAGGTCAGATAGTCCTCAGTGAGGGCAAGAACGGCACTCTTCACTGTCTCGGCTCCGACGCCTGGAATGAGAAGCTGACCAAGCGACCTTATTCTCCCAACATCTTCTCGCCGATTGACATTGATCTCCAAGCCTATCTGTTCAGGCATCCGAATTCCGGGGATTACATTCTTTACGACGAAGTCATAGAAACTTGCCGCTCCCAAGATCCCATGGAGATCTTTCTGAGCCTCGTCTACAACCGCATCGATGAGAGCCAACACTAAACCCATTCGGGCTGATACAGGACCTATGTGTGGGTGTGAATGATTTGGGTTGGAACACCAGTCATGTACCCAAAACTTGGCAAATTCCAGGGCAGATATTCAATCTGGGCAGACGGGCCGGGATTTGATGTGTGCGAACGCTCTCAACCGATTCACTCACAGACCCACAGGTCATGTGTGAATTCTCGATTCACAGTAAGGCAAAGGCCCTCGCTAAGAAGCGAGAGCGTTCGGGAAGAGCACGTTGTTCTCTAATTGAATGTGTTCCATGAGCTTTTGCTCAAGAGCCTGCAAGCCTAAGTAAAGGGCTTGCCACGTTCTGCATGCTTCGGGAGGCGCTTTGAAGTCTGTCACCAGGGCCCGAAGGCGACCGAGGTTCTCGCCGTGTTCCACGTGCTCATGCTCCATCACTTGAATGGGACAGGTCGCCATCGCGCCCTTGCCGCTTTTAATGAGCGGGAAGAGGATTTGTTCTTCCTTCTGCATATGATTCTCTAAAGAGGCGAGCATGGTCTCTAAGAAGTCTCCAAGGCCCTTAGGACAGCTTGCCTTCTCGCCGTGGACTCGTTCGACTTTTCGTGCCATCTCCAAAAGCCTTGGCACTTCCCGACGATGATCCTCGTGAAACTCCACCAAAATGTGATCAATCAGCGCTTCATTCGGGGATTCCCGCCAATCTTTGAAGTCGCTGTCTTTGGCCCGCTCGGCGTCCAATTCGTTTATCAGCTGATCGACCGAGAGCCCCTTTGTTTGACAGGCCTCAGCGAGGGCCACTTGACCGTTGCAACAAAAATCGAGTTGATAACGATAAAAGACGCGAGATGCCCCGGCGTAGCTCACCGCTAGGTCTGCCAGAGTCTCATTTCCTGAAATAATTGTTTCTGCTTGCATGATCAGTCTCCTTTTATTGATTCCGTTGCAACAGTTGCAAAAGACAGACCATTCAAAGCGTTGAATTGAAACGCTCAGAAGAGCCAAAAACACTGTCGCAAAGTAAAAAGTGAGTTATCAAAAGCCAAAGCGCGAGATATTCAGCGCGGAGAAAAAGGCGATGCGAATAATTTCGCGAAAGATTGAGTTGATCTCGGAAAGCCGTTTTTAATCGCTTAACTGCAAAGAATATCTGCTGTCAGTTCGCCTTCGAGCTTCTCATGATCCCTTAGGTCGACAAGAAACTGCCGGACTTTCGCATCGATCAACTCTATTTCGCCGCCCATTTTTAGAGCTCCAATGATCTCGTCGAGGCTCTCAAGAAGGGATTGATGATCGGTGAAGACGGTCAGCAAATCTAAGAGACGATGGGGACAATGCTGATTGACGAAGTTATGAAACTTCTCATTGTTCTCTTCCCAATGGAAATGGCGGGAGAGAAAGTATTTCAGCTTGTCAATCTCCCCCGTCAACTCGATGGTCTCTTCCCCGATCCCATCCTCGATCAGCGTTTCTATGTAGGCCACCGTTTCAAAGATTTGATCGTGTTGAACCTGAATCCCATTGGCATAGGTTGCGTTCTCGTCCATTTTTTCCTCCCCGTCGCCTCAGAAGTCAGGATTCTTTGGAAAACTCGACTTTTCCAGAGAATCGAAGCGTCAGAACCACAAAATTAAATTGGAGACAAAGTCGGTTCGCAAGTTTCGTGCCCACTCAAAGAACGGGAACTCATCCGAGCCGAGATTCAAAGGAAAGAGCCGCAGTTATTGGCATGGTATTTGGTGTATCCCAAGTCAGAAAGCTGTTCTCAAAAGGCCCTGACTCCTGAAAAGACTTCAACGACGAGGCTACTATGACTTCAAGGCGCATCATTCAAGGACTCACCCTGATCGCCGTTCCCGCCTTACTGATTCTGACCGAGTCAATCGCTCAGGACATCTCTGGGAAGAATCGTGTGACCCGAAAAACAGACCACGACTTTGACTCAAAGCACTTCATCGGCTCTGGGAACTGCGCGCTTTGCCATAACGACATCGAGGACGAAGCGGGACGTGATGTCTCCATCATTGACTCCTGGCGCGCAACGATGATGGCCAACGCCGCCCGAGACCCGCTCTGGCAGGCCAAAGTGGCGAGTGAGATTCACCGAACTCCGAAGATTCAGGGAGCGATTGAGAAGAAATGCAGCCGTTGTCACATGCCTATGGCCCATGTCGAGTCGGGGTGGGATAAAACGCCCATTAAGATCTTTGGCCCTGAGGGTTTCCTCAATCCGAAGCATCCGAAGTTTGATATGGCGATGGAAGGAGTCAGCTGCACCCTTTGTCATCAAATTGAGCCGAACGACCCGAAAAAGCCAATTCGTCATTCTGGGAACTTCGTCATTGGCAAGAATGAAGGCATCAATCGCAAGATGTATGGTCCCTTCAAAGAGCCCTTTCCCTGGCCTATGAGACACCATCTTGAAATCACCCCAAGCTACAGTCCTCACATGAATACTTCTGAGCACTGCGCTTCCTGCCACGACTTGGAATCACACGCCTTTGACAAAGATGGCAAGGATCTGAAAACAACCGTTCCCGAACAATCGACTTACAGTGAATGGAAGGCCAGTCTCTATTCGAAGAAGGCGACCTTGAAGAGCTGTCAGGACTGTCACATGCAGACAGCCAAAGGTCCTGTCATCATCTCGAACAGGCCCCGGGGCCGCCGTCTCACCCCCCGCTCTCCCTTCTATAAACATAGTTTTATTGGTGGCAATACTTATATGCTCGATATTCTCAATAAAAACAAAGACGAGCTGGGCATTCACAGTGAGAGTTTTCCGAGTTCCATTCAAAGAAGTCGGGGCTTATTAAAGCAAGCCGTCACTATGACAGTGCAGGAGGAGAGCTTGCAGGGTCAACTTGCCCTCAAAGTGCAGTTAAAGAATAACTCGGGGCACAAGTTTCCCACAGGATATCCCTCACGGAGAGCCTGGATTTATCTTCGTGTTCAAGACAAGAACCAGAAGACCATCTTTGAATCTGGGGCCATTAACAAAAAAGGACAGATCAACGCCGCCTGCGACACCAAGACAAATCAATTCGAGCCCCATCATGACGTCATCAGAAAACCCAGCCAGGTCCAAATATATGAGGCTTGTATGAAGGACCCTCAAGGTCATTTGACCTTCACCCTTATGCGCGCCGTGGGGCATCACAAAGACAATCGCATTCTCCCCGCAGGATTCGATAGAAAGAATGCGCCAAAGAAACTAGCCATTCGCGGCCAGGCGAAGACCGACAAAAACTTCGAGGCTGGCCTGGATACCGTTGACTATAAAATTGAATTGGCTCCCGGCACCTACACTGTTCTCTTAGAGCTGCGCTATCAAACCGTGTCCTTTCCTTACGCTCGGGATTTATTCAAAGACTCCGCGAAAGTCGCGAAGGTCAAAGCCTTTGAGGCCCTTCATAAAAAAGCCAATATCATCTACGAACCCTTGCAAACCCTCGAAAAAACCCTCGAAATCAAATAGGACTCCCGTCACAAAGGAAAGCATGTCATGAAACGTGCAGCAGGCTATCTCTTTTTGCCTTCATCGCAGTCTGGCTTGCCCCTCCCTCGGGACCGTCCCAGAAAAGGCTCCCGCCGATGGCCCTAAGGTCCACGAAAACACTCTAACGAAGAGGCTATCATGACTTCCAGGCGTTTCATCCAAGGACTGACTCTGATCTCCGTAACCGCCTTACTGATTCTGACCGAGTCGATCGCACAAGACATCGCCGGAAAGAAAATCGTCACACGAGAAACAGAGCACAAATTTCGCTCGAAGCACTTCCTCGGCTCGGGGAATTGCACGACTTGTCATAACTACCTTGAAGATAGAGCGGGGAACGACGTCTCCATTATTGATGCCTGGCGCGCAACGATGATGGCCAACGCCTCCCGCGACCCGCTCTGGCAGGCCAAAGTGGCGAGTGAGATTCACCGAACTCCGAAGATTCAGGGAGCGATTGAGAAGAAATGCAGCCGTTGTCACATGCCTATGGCCCATGTCGAGTCGGGGTGGGATAAAACGCCCATTAAGATCTTTGGCCCTGAGGGTTTCCTCAATCCGAAGCATCCGAAGTTTGATATGGCGATGGAAGGAGTCAGCTGCACCCTTTGTCATCAAATTGAGCCGAACGACCCGAAAAAGCCAATTCGTCATTCGGGGAACTTTGTGATTGGGAAGAATGAAGGAGTGAATCGGAAGATCTATGGACCGTTTAAAGATCCATTTCCCTGGCCTATGAAGCATATGCTAAAAATCAGTCCGACATATAGCCCTCATATGAACACTTCGGAGCACTGCGCATCCTGCCACGACCTGGAAACACATGCTTTCGACAAAGATGGTAAGGATCTGAAAACAGTCTTTCCCGAGCAGTCGACCTACAGTGAATGGAAGGCCAGTCTTTATTCTAAAAAGGCGACCTTGAAGAGCTGTCAAGATTGCCATATGCAAACCGCTAAGGGCACTGTCGTCATCTCAAATCTCCCTCGTGGACGCCGTCTCACGCCCCGTTCTCCTTTTTACAAACACAGCTTTATTGGAGGAAACACTTATATGCTCGACATCTTCAATAAGAACAAAGAAGAACTGGGCATTCGCAGCGAGGCCTTTGAAAGCTCAATCAAGAGGACCCGGGGACTATTGAAACAAGCGGTGACAATGACTGTCGTGGAAGGGAGCTTGGCGGGAAAGATCGCCCTCAAGGTCCATTTGAAGAACAACTCAGGGCATAAATTCCCAACAGGTTATCCCTCGCGGCGCGCCTGGCTTTATCTTCGCATTCAAGATGAGAATGAAAAGGCTGTCTTTGAATCGGGGGCGATCAATGAAAAGGGACAAATGAATGCAGCCTGTGACTCAAAGGCAAAGAAGATAGAACCCCATCATGACGTCATTACAAAGCCGACTCAAGTTCAAATCTATGAGGCCTGTATGAAGGACGCTCAAGACAACTGGACATTCACTTTGATGCGCGCCGTGGGTTATCACAAAGAGAATCGAATACTCCCGGAGGGATTTGATAGAGAGAATGCGCCGAAGAAACTCGCCATTCGTGGCCAGGCGAAGACCGACAAGAACTTCGAGGCTGGCCAAGACACCATTAATTATAAAATTGAATTGGCTCCCGGCACCTATACCCTTCTTTTAGAGCTGCGTTATCAAACGGTCTCTTACTCCTTCGCTCAAGACCTCTTTAAGGACTCGGGAAAAGTGGCGAAGGTCAAGGCTTTCGAGCGGCTCCATAAGAAGGCTGGCATTGTCTTTGAGCGCTTGCAGGTCCTCGAAAAAACCCTCGAAGTGAAATAGCAGGTGCTCTCCATACTCAGATTGAAATGATACCAAGGTCTTCGGCCGTCTATTGTTGTTATGATCTCTAGAGCCCTCCGGCTTGACGTTCTCAAGATCCATGGTTCCTAGAGAGCGCGTTTGAACAAAAAGAGCCCCATCACAAAGGACAGCTTGCTATGAAAGCCGCCGCCAATTATCTCTTCGTCACCTTCCTCGTCATCGGTCTCGGTTTGTCGCTGAGAACATTCACGAGCCAAGCCCGCGCCGATGGCTCCAAGCCTCTGAAGAAGTTCATGGCTGGCGAGAACGCCGAGTTTCAGCTTGTGCTCGGGAAGTCGGAGGTGGAGACCATTGTTGATGGTTACAGCGTCAGCCGAGTCGCGATTTTCCCGGTTTCTGGCGAACTTAACTTAAAGCTCTTTGATATTCGAAATCAGAGCCACGATGTCAGCATTAAGCCGAAGCGATGGATGATCGTGAGCGCACATAAGATTGAGCTCCACGGCGGCGACAAGAGCAATGAGATCCGTGTTGTCTCATTGAATTAAACGGACCCAGTGAGATTTGCAAAAATAGTCTTTATTTGTCCTGCGCCCGTCGCTTGTCGGAGCTTTCAAGTACAAGAATGTCTATTCTTCAAGACAGCGCTATAGAAATGGACGGCAGTTATGAGTGAGAGTGAATACGTCACCGGAGACTTTGGCAAGAGCACGAAGGGCGAGGGTTGGTCCATATTGAATTTAGCCGAGTGCGTTTGGCTAGACAGCCCCCAATTCGGTTGTTTCGCACGCTTAGAGGGCACTGTCCCCTTCAAAGACCTCGGCCTCAATGTCCATGTTCTCAATGAGAAGCAGCCCGCCTGCATGTATCACTCAGAGAACAAGCAGGAGGGTTTTTTGGTTCTCTTTGGGGAATGCCGAGTCATTGTCAATGACGAAGAGAGAGCGCTGAAGACCTGGGATTATTTGCATTGCCCCGCCGGAGTTGAGCACCTCTTAGTCGGTGGGGACAATGGCCCCTGCGCCTTGCTCATGGTTGGAGCGCGGGGCGAGGATGCCACGCTGAACTACCCTGTCAATGAAAAAGCCCGGGCTTTTGGGGGCAGCGCTGACCCGGCGACGACAAACCCCAAAGAGGCCTACGCCGATGTCGAGCGCCCTGTCCCCATGGCGAATCCCTGGCTTCAGTTATTGAAGGACCACGCAGCCAAGAAATAGCGGGCTCTTACTTCGAGCCAGGCAATTTATCTTCCTTGGCACCAGCGGGTTTCTCGAACTTGACTTTTTTCAGGTCAACAAAGCGATGCTTTGACAGGGTGATGTCGTAGATGGCCTCGCCGTATGCGCCTTTCTTTGCGCTCCAATCGTAAATCCTCCAGCGCTTGGTGAGGGTGACTCCGTCGACCTTAATGGGGTCTTCGTAGGTGAGGATATGGGGGGCTTTCGTGGCTTTCTCTTTTGATTTTCCATAGGTCACAATATAGGCCAGCGCGGCCAGTTCATTCTTGCTTGGGTCTTTGTATACGACGTACCAGTCTTCCGGGCTGTCCCCAACTCCTTTGTCGAAGGTGAGCCGCGCTGTGTTTAAGAGCTTGCCGTGGAGCTTTTGATCGGAGGTCTTCGCGAGGGCTGAGCCTGGGTCCTGTAATTTAAAGGGGGCGGCCATGAAGTAGGTCCAGGTCAATAAGTGAAAGCGCGCCCTGGGGAAGTCGCCAGTCTTTGATGCCACCCACGCCTTCTTCCCATCAAAGACCAAGGTGGGCCCATTCTTGATATCCATGCGGCTCCGCGCTCCACAAGTCTCCATGGTGACCGTCGCTGTGAAGAGATCTTTGCCTTTGCGATTCAGCTTGATATCAAATTGAAAGGCGCCCTTTTCTTTCCATACTTTCCCGTTGTGAGCCTTCTCAACAGCATCGGCAAAGGCGTTTGTTTTCTTCGCTGGCTGGCTCGCAGGGCGGCTGCTGGGACGACTTGTGGCGCCTTGTGCAAAGCTCGCAGTCGGGTTCAAGAGGCCAAGAAAAAGGCCCGCGACGAGGCCCTTAAAGATCATAGTTTGAGTTCTGAACGCCATGCTTATCTCTTTCTGCTTCATGATGCTTAGTTAGGTATATAACTAAGTTACTGGTAAATAAAGAATCGTCAATTTTGAATGAGGCTTTGTATCCATAGAGTGAGGGCGCTAAAGCGCTGGGTCATGATCTCGGGGTCCTTCAAAGTTTGACTCACCACACAGGCCCCCTGCATGGCGCAAATCAACTCCAGGGCCAATGCCCCCGACCTCGCGCCGTGCCCGAGCTCTCGAAAGCGTTGCTCCATCCAGCGCCGCTGCTCATCAATCAAGAGCTTCGACTGCTCCGTTTGAGGCAAGCCCAACTTCTCAAGTTCCTGGCTCAAAGTGCCGTAAGGACAGCCAAAGCGGGCCACCTTCTCTTTATGAACGAGAGACGAATCAAGGAAAGAAATCAGCTGTCCCTGCGGACTCTTTGCCTTCGAAGCCGCGGCAATTTTTTCAGACACTCTCTGGCGATGCTCCTTCAAGACAGCGCTTAGAATATCTGACTTTGTCTTGTAGTAGTAATAGACATTGCCCAACGGGACCTCTGCCTCATCGGCAATAATCGCAAGCGTCGTCGCGCCATAGCCTCGCTGATGAATCACATCCCCGGCCGCAACCAACAGTCGCTCTCTCTTATCACTACGCCGTGGCATTGTTCGCCTTCCTTTCAACGTTGTTTGAAATATAACTAACTAACTCTTTCGAAGCAAGGGCATCACCGGATTTTTCTAATTCAGAGCTTAAAAACGGACCGCGCCTTAGTATTATCTCCCACCACCAAAGCAGCAGAGTCCCAGGAATTCTTGTTAGGGGAGAAAGAATGACAGTCCTCATTCTCGGTGCCAGCGGCGCCACCGGCCGCCTTGTCCTCCAACATTTCCTCGAACGGAAGATCTCCACAAAGATTATCCTCCGCCCCCAGTCTCACCTCTCTGATCAGGCTCAACAAGATCCTCTCCTCACCGTGATCCGTGGCTCAATACTTGACTTCACCGATGTCGAACTCGCCGTTCATGTCAAAGGCTGCCACAGCATCATCTCTTGCCTGGGGCACAAGCTCAGCTTCAAAGGTATCTTTGGGCAACCTCGAAAGCTGGTCACCGAAGCATGCGAACGCCTCTGCAGCGCTATCCAAAGCTTGAAACCCGAAAAACCCGTAAAATTCGTCCTCATGAACACGGCAGGAAATCGCAACCTCGACCTCACAGAAGCTGTCTCCTTCGCTCAACGATCCATACTTTGCCTGCTCCGCGTCCTCATCCCTCCCCACAAAGACAACGAAGACGCCGCCAATCTCTTAAGAACAAAGATCGGACAGTCCCATAACAGTATTGAGTGGATCGTCGTACGCCCCGATACCCTTGTCGATAGCATTCAAGTCAGCAAATACGACCTCCACCCCTCTCCAACGCGAAGCGCCATCTTCGACCCAGGGACAACAAGCCGTATCAACGTTGCCCACTTCATGGTGGAGCTCGTCCTTAAGCCCACACTCTGGGATCAGTGGCGAGGTCAGATGCCGATCATCTACAACTGTGAAAGCGCCGAAAAGAAAACCCCAAGGTCAACTCACTAACTCTGTCGTTGTCAGCACTTCGAAGAAGCGATCCTTGTCCAAGGAAACAGAGATCCAGGTCCCAGACCCAGGCATCAGTCGAGAACCCCACTGCCCTCGATCGCGGTAAAGCTCGACTTCTTTGTATTCGCAGCAGTCCGGTTCAATCGCACAACAGGCCGCCAATGGGTCGTGGAAGAGCTTGCCCCGAGGCTTCTTCCCCAGATATATATCCATAGACTTGTAGATCAAATTGAGACCCAGGCTGGCGTCCTTAAAGGGCTCCATTTTGTCGTGCATGTCCTGATCATACGGCAAGCCGTGACAGACATTCTTAGACACAAGGCGGCGCTTCTTGACCTGAGGAGAGGTCAACATGAGATAGGCGCCGGTGACATCGCCATTGAAATTGAAAGTGGGGCAGGTCTCACGACCGCTGAACTTCTCAAGGCGATGTGCGGGCTCAACCACACTATCCCCAGCAAATCCCCCCTGCCCAACCCACTGCCCAATGGACACATCACTATTCTCTGTGAGCAAGAGACGTAAATTGTGCAGCGCCGCCCCCGTCACAATGGTCGCCTCCGGAAACTCTTCAAAGACCGCCCCTAAGACTTCATAACCCGGGCCATCGGCGTCTTGATCGTCCAATTCCCCAAGCACCTTGTAGTGAAAAGCGCTGACGCAGTCCTTCTCGTAGTCGAGGGATCGAACTCCCACAGGCACATGGCTATGATCGGTCAATTCAAGGATACGGCGAGCAACAGCGACCTGAGCGCGGCTCCCCGGAGTGATCGTGACTGCGCGCAAATCAACCCCTGGGTGGCTCGTTAAAAAACAGAGGGCCATCATGTCATCGGGGTCGCTGGTCTCCATGTCGAAGATAAATGGGCGGGGCATGCGTTCTTCTTTCACTCATTCGATGCAGTCTTTGCCCTGTAAGACTCACCAATCCTCTGTCCCTTTCAAAGCGTTTCAAGATCCCCGAGAGAGTCTCATGATCGTCGCGATGGCCTGCTCCATTCTTAATCCGGCCGCGGTATTGGCAGAATGAACTTTCATCTTGGGAGGCGTCCGCCCAGCCACAACCACCTCGCGCTCTAACCACAACAAGACGTCATAACCCGTACCCCGGTTGTCATCTCCTAAGTCGTGGTCGAGGCTGATCTCAGTAACCTCCCCGGTTTTCAATAGTTCAATGGCTTCATCGGGCCAATAGACCCGCACCCAACCTTCAGGAGTGTCTCGAACGTCATCGAGATAGACCTTCACAATTCAATCCTACTGCGCGTCATCGACGTCATCTTCATTCACGTCTTCGACCTGTCCCGAGATAGACTCTTCCTCCTCTTCGAGCATTTCTTCCAGGGCTGTTTTTTCCTCGTCCTTCTTCTCTTTGTTCCAATCCCGATCGTAGCCTGTCGCCTGCTCAGGACGCATCGTGATGACCGCCCCAGAGATCAATGAAACAGACGCCTCCTGGCCAAGTCCTTCTTCCCTCAATTCTTTATAGAGGCTCAACTTCTCCTCAGCGAGCAAGCGCAACTGAGTGACCTCCAAGGTCGCAGGAGTCGGAGCAAAGTTAGAGAAGCCAAACTCCTGAACCTCAATGCCCCACTCTTCTTCAATGACCTTCAATTCCCCGAGGACCTGGTCGACCATATTCTGCAATTGACCAATTGTCTCTCGCCGCTGGGCCTTCACAACTCGCTGGATCGCAATGGTCACTCGGTTCTTCAGGCCTTTCTCCAAGTCGTCCACTTCAATCATGGCACGGCGTAAATCAGTGATTCGATAAATGAGCTTGGTGTCCACCTCGTAAACAAGATCATCCGCGAGCTGAATAATCTGCGGCTCTAAATCGAGGGTCGTATCCCGGGTGTCCTTCACCTTGAATTTCTGAATAATAGGCCACTTGAAATGAAGGCCTGGCCCCACGACATTCTTCGCTCGACCCAATTCGAACTTAAGCGCGTGTTGACCGTCATAGACAACAACGAAAACCCCTGTAAAAAACTGCAGTGTTTCAATTAACATATTAGATTGTATTCACTCGCTCATTCAAGGTTTGTGCTTAAGATCGACCAATTCAATGTTTGACCGCTTCAATTTTTGCCCAAGACCACTGGCCAAATTCCTATAAATAATGACCGCGACATCCGGCCTTAACCGCGCCAATTCACTGAGTTCACCATAGGTCAAACAGGCCGCCTCAATGTCTTTCGCGATGACCGCCGTCGCCGAGCGCTGGTTGTTCGTCAGTAACGACAACTCTCCAACAGTCTCACCAACTCCAATACGGCCAATTTCAACCAATGGCTCGCCCATTTGAATCGAGACCTCCCCGCTCAGGAGAACCAACATGTTTTCGCAGTCGTCTCCTTGCCTAAAGAGCGTCTCACCAGCGGCCACCTTCAAAACAGAACACGCCGCCGCCAATCGTGATCGCTGCTCTTTATCTAAACCCTGGAATAGGTCCATATTGTGAACCGCCGAAGCAATTCGAGGGACCACTCGGGTCTTTTGAAACTTCTTTAAGATTGGATCGGCCATTTGCTGAGTGTTCGGCAACAATTGAAGCTCGCCGAATTCTAATTCTCCGTTGAGGCGCACCATCCGAATCACATCGAGGCGCTCGACTTCATCGAAGACCATGGCAGGAACATAAGCGACCGGCATAAAACCAAGCTCTAACAAGGTCCGCTGCATCCTCGGAGAATAGGCGCTCACGTCGACTTCCATATAGCGAACGCCCCACTCCGAGCGGGCCATTCTCTCGAACTTCTCCAAGAGAAACCGAATCGCCTGATCTGTCGGGGCGATCAATTCAACAATCCGTGCGATGTTCTCAAAGTCGTGATGAATAAAGCCCAGGGCTCCGACAATCCGCTTCCCCTCTTTAGCCACTAAGTATTCCGCGTGCTTGGCTTGCATACGAAAGAACCCATATTGCAAGCGCATCGGACCAAAGATCTCGCGGTTTCGCACCCGCCCCCGCTCCATCCGGAGCAGCGGCGTCGTCGAGCCTTGCTCCAGGCGCTCGACCTCAAGACCTTCCTCCCAGGTATAGGCTGGCGCCGATTCGTCAATAATGGCATCCGCCGTCAAGCCCACATTCTCTAAAGACTGGCAAGCCAAGGCGTGGGCCTCAGGAATCACGCGGGGATGGTTATTCCGAAGCTGCAAGGCATCGCCAAAGTAACGCGCCATGATCGCGAAGCTCTCCCGCTCCCCGACCTTATGCTTCATTGGCAAGAAACCAACGCAGGCAAAGCCGTTCTTCTCGGCGATGATCTGTGTGTAGGGGTGAGTCACGCGGCCTTCCATAAAGGCGATGTGGAGGCGGCTCTTACTGTGCTCTAGGCGCGATTGCATGAGCTGCTTGCCAAGACCTCTACGGCGCCCCTCAGGGTGAACCGCCAAGCGGCCAAACTCTCCGAGT
>JARGOJ010000003.1:0-1855 GCA_029210225.1 Planctomycetota bacterium | reverse complement strand
GCACTGAGGCTGTCCCGAGAACATTCCCGCTCTCTTCCTCTTCCGCGACAAGCATCAACACGTCATCGTTGTAAACAGAGCGCTTCAACCAAGCTTCATCGAAGAACTGTTGGTAGGGATAATCTTCCCCATAAGTTGCCAGGAAGATCTCGCTGATCCTCGTGACATCCTTCTCTTCCGCTTCCCTCACTCGGATCATGACTGCTTCTCCCGCAATTTGCGACCCCCATGAAGAGCCACGGTCTTAAAGTAAAGCGCCCCAAATCCCAACGCGCTCTCGTCAATGTCAAACTTGCTTGAATGCGCGGGGAAGCTCTCTTTGCCCGCCTTTTGTGCGCCAATTCTCACATAGCACCCGGGCACTTCGTCCATGAAGAAGCTGAAGTCCTCGCCCCCCATATTCGCGGTCCTCAAAGGTCGGCAAGCATCCTCTCCAAGGGACATGACAACCGCTTCTTGAGCAATCTGGGCAATGTCTGGGGGGTTGATCACAGGAGGCGTTCCCTCAGAAACTCGGGCCTCGATCATCGCGCCATGAAGATGGCCCACGGCCTCTGCGATTCTCAGGATCGACTTCTTCAGAGTCTCCCTGGTCTTCGGGTGCTGAGACCGAATCGTCCCTTCCAAGGTCGCTTCTCCAGCGATGACATTGTGGGCTGTCCCTGCCTCAAAGCGCCCGACAGAGATCACTGATGGATGGGCCGGGTCGATCTCTCTTGAGACAATGGTTTGAATCGCAATCACAATAAGGCTGCCGACAACAACAGCGTCAACACACTCTTGAGGTCGAGCGCCGTGGCCTCCTGTTCCGCGAACCCGAATCGTGAACTTATCGGTCGATGCGTTCACAGCTCCAGGGACCGCCACGATCTGTCCCGGTTCATAGTGACGATCGAGGTGCCCTCCGAAGATCATGCCGACGCCCTCTAAGGCCCCGTCTTTAATCATGGCTTTCGCGCCGCTCCCTTTTTCCTCCGCCGGTTGAAACAAGAGACGAACCGGGGCTGGCAGCTCTTCTTTGAGGAGTAACTCTGCGGCTCCGAGCACCATGCTTGTGTGCCCATCATGGCCGCAAGCGTGCATGACGCCGTGATGTTTCGAAGCAAAGGATAGTCCGGTTTCTTCGGTGATCGGGAGGGCGTCCATGTCTGCCCTCAGGGCCACCGCCGGGACTCCTTCGGGCCCGGGGATATCCGCGACAATCCCTGTTTTTCCCACCCCAGTTCGGTAAGAAATCCCAAGTCGGTCTAACTCCTGGCAAATTTTTTCCACGGTCCGCTGCTCTTGCCAGCTCAGCTCTGGATACTCGTGGAGATCCCGCCGAATCGCAACGATACGGTCGTAGACAGCTTGTTCAATGGGGGCGCTCATAAATCTTCTCTAATAAGTTTTTGTCAAAGTTGCCAAAGTCTCAGCTTTGTACCCTTTTTTTGCAAGGCTTGCCGCGCATATCATCTTAAAGGGAACATAGTCTTCTCTCATCAATGTAGACTGAAGAGAACCCTTCATCCCTTTGGGAGCTCCGCCGTGAACCGCGACGCGCACTTTCTTAGAGTGGCCCTAGAAAACGGACTTATCACCCGTGAACAGGCTTCGTGGCTCCACGATGCGCGTCAACAAAGTCTCCAGGGACCCATCGAACAATTCCTGCTTCAAAACCAATATCTCAACCAAGCTCAAATTCAACATATCCACACCCTCGCCGCATCCTCAAAAGGAGCGCAAAACGCATCCGCTTCTCACTCGGGCTCTCAGATCCGAGTCGCCAGCGGCTCTAAAGCCGGAAGCGGCATCAGCAACTCGAAAGACAGCCACCAAAGTCGCATGAAGAAAGCCCTCGCCAAGGGCTCTGGAG
>JARGOJ010000787.1 GCA_029210225.1 Planctomycetota bacterium | reverse complement strand
TCGAACCGCTCGGGCTGCTTCTTCTTCCCTGAGGGCGACGGAGATATTCATTTCTGTGGCGCCCTGGGCGATGGCTCAGACGTTGACGCCGACCTTACCGAGAGCACCAAAGAAGCGACCGGAGATTCCGGGGGTCCCAGACATCCCCAGACCAATGATCGAGGCGATGGCGATGGGTTCTACGATGCCAATTGACTCAATAAGACCCTGATCTAACTCGAAGGCAAAGCGACTCTTGAGTGTGTTGACGAGCTCAGGAACTTCGTTTTGAGACACAACAAAGGAGACGGATTGCTCCGACGAAGCCTGGGAGATCATGACGACGTTGCAGCCGGCCAGCTCCGTCGCTTCAAAGATTCTCCGAGCGATTCCGGGGCGCCCGGCCATTCCACGGCCTTCAATAGTTATCAGCGAGAGCCCGTGCATGGTGGCGACGGTTTTGACTCCCGCGAGGCTCTTTGGAGTATCAGCGCTGATCAGGGTTCCGGGGTCTTTTGCTTTGAATGTGTTGAGGATCCGGACAGGGATATTCTGCCTCGCGACCGGAGCTATGGTTTTGGGATGGAGCACTTTGGCGCCAAAAAATGACATCTCCGAGGCTTCGCGATAGCTGACCTGTGGGAGGGTATGGGCGTTCTTGACGAGACGGGGATCGGCGCTCAATATTCCCGAGACGTCAGTCCAGATCCATACTTCTCTGGCCTTCATGATTTGTCCAAGGATGGTCGCGGTGTAGTCGGAGCCACCTCTCCCGAGTGTTGTCGTGAATCCGACTTTGTTTCGCGCCAAGAATCCGGTGATGACAGGGATGACGCCGTCTTCGAGCAAAGGGAGGAGGACCTCTTGGCACTTAAAGCTGCTTTGGACGAAGTCGACGGGGCCATTTTGTCCGTTATCCGCGGTTTCTATGAGCTCTCTTGCGTCGATGGCTTGGGCTCTCAAGCCTTGATTCTTAAGATGCGCGGCGACCACATGAATTGAGAGGCGTTCGCCAAAGGAGGCGAGCAGGGACTTTGAGCGAGGTGTTTGCTCGCGGAGAAGTTGGATACCTTCGAGGAGACTGCTGAGTTCGGTGAAGAGCTGTTCATGGTCCTCGGCGGGATTCTCCAAGTCGGGGAAGGCTTCTTCATGGTCGAGGCGAAGCGCATTGAGGCCGCTTTTCACTTGTTCTGTCTGGCCTTTCTCAGCCCAGAGTCCGAGTTGCAGGAGCCGGTCCGTGCTTTTCCCGAGAGCGGAGACAACGAGTGCTTTCGGCTCGTCAAAAGACTTGACGAGGGAGGCAACGTGTTCGAGGCAGGGACAGTCAGCAAGGGATGAACCGCCGAACTTCATGATGATCATGGCGCGCTTGGCTCCGCAAAATAAACCAGAGTTCACAACTGGGAAAACAGAAAACAGGCCTATCCTTATAACTCATTGCGAGGGATAACCGGGGCTCTCTCTTTTGGCTTGCTGGGAAGGAAAAATGAGCATCATGTCTCTGTATTTTGCCTATGGATCGAATTTAAACACGGCGGATAGACGACGCTGGTGCCGCTCAAAGGAGACGGAGGACTTTGTTAAGAGGGCGGTTGAGGTCGCCTATTTGCCTGATCACGAGCTAGTTTTTCATTATCGATCGCTCAGCCGTGGGGGTGGAGCTTTGGATATTCGAGCCCGGACAGGGCAGATCGTTCCTGGGATGCTCTTTGAGCTGCGGGATGGAGGCTTGCACTGGTTGGACAAAAAAGAAGGCGGCGGGACAGCCTATCGTCGGAAGAAAGTGGTCGTGCTCATGGCGGATGGCCGCGAGCGCGAGGCGCTTAGCTACGAGGTTGTTCCGGAGCGCCGTGAAGATGCATTTGTATCGCCCGCTGACGGCTATGCCGAGCTTGTTCATTCTGGGTTGAAAGATTGGGGCTTAGCGACAGAAATGCTCGACGCTGTGGCCCAGAACAAGCCAGCGGCTTTGTTATGTCACGACATGTTTCTTTACGGCACTTTGATGACTGGAGAGCTTGCGGACTGGCGCATGGGTGCCTGTTTGGGCACCGCTCGTCCATGGACGCTGCCGGGTCAGCTTTGGCACTTGGGTCGTTATCCGGGGATGCGTCTTCCTGAGAGTGATGACGACTGGGTTTGTGGGGAGCGCATCTCTATGACCGACGACGAATGCGGAGCCCTTATCGAAGCTTTGGATGCCTATGAAGACTTCGAGGGCTATGGGGTGGCAGGCTCGGAATATCTTCGATGTCTAATGGAGAGCGGAGATGGTTCTGGCGATTTACTTTGGTGCTATCGCCTCCGTTCCGAAGAGTCTGAAGGGAAGCGGATCGCTTCGGGGGATTGGCGCCAAGGTCAAAATCTGTGAATTACTCTGGGACTCCGAGGCAAGTAATGTAGAGGGTTGCGTAGGAGGGCGAGAGGCCGAGAGTTTCGTTGATCATGTCATCAAAGAAGCCGCCGATGCCGCTGACCCCCAAGGACCGCTTGATGGCGCAGAGGTTCATTCTTTGGCCAATGTGACCAGCGTCGAGGTGGAGATATCGATAGGCTCTGTTTCCAAATCGGGTGACTGCCCGGGGAAGGTGGGCCACATGGAGAACAATAGCAGCGCCGTCGGAGCCGAGCTCCTGGCCGAGGCAAAACTGTCCGGCGGCTTCTTTGAAATCCCCGGCTCGTATGAGCTTGAGGCATTGATTCTCGGGGAAGAACTGGTAGGCGCCGGCTTCTATGTCTGTCACATTATGGACAAAAACGTAGGTTTCAATTAAGTCGCTGACGAGGAGACCGGGTGTTTCCGCTCCCGCATAAAGAAAGGCCGAGAGGTCTGTTTTCGCGAAGGCGTCTCCGGTAAATTCTCGTGTTGAGCGACGGCGGACAATAGTCTCTGTCAGCTGTTCGACCCAGTCCGTTGGGACGGGTTCGAGGGCGACGGTCTCGACAAAATGGTCTTGAAGCAAGCGATCCATCTCTTTAGGAACCTCAAAGGACGGCGCGGGCGCGAGTGGTGGAGTGAGGCCGCTGGACGCGTGCAAGCGACGCATGAGTGAGGTGTTCGGAACTTTCCGCTTGCTCTCGACATCGGATGGGAGGGCGCGAAGCTTGGTGGGGAGATTTTGCGCTTGGTCGTTCGTCACAATGGGAATGAGTAGGACGGCGCCTTCATAGTGGTGATCGAAGAAGAGTTGGCTTGTGACGGTGTCGTCGCAGAAGGCCCCCATGGGTAGCGCCTTGCGTCCGAGGCGTTCGGCGACAAGGACCAGGTTGCCGAGGACATGACCGGTGTCGAGGAGGACCCGGCGATAGGCTCGGTCTTCATAGCGCCAAGCGCTTCGCTCGAAGATGATGGAGAGAATAAGGACCATCGAGGTCTGTTCGAGAAACTCCTGGCATTGGCTGTTTTGAGCGAAGGCGGGGATGACATTCCGCGCTTCGAGTTGGGCCAGCTCGTGGTTACCCACATGGTAGTTATAGAGCCCAGCGTCGACTTCATGGCCGTCCCCGAGGGCGACATAGAGTTCTGTCGGGTAGAGGCCACCGGCTGATGGCGCCGCTCTAAGACGAATTTGCTCGGGCTCTTCGTAGGGTTCGGCGGCGGGATATTCGAGGACCCCGGTCACGCCGTTTGTGAGGAAGAGCAGCTGGGCGATTTCTTTTTGTGTCCAACTTTTAGAGTCTCGGGCTTCGAGTTGGACGTTTTGCCGAGAGTTGGTGCCAAGCTCGATGCGCTTATAGCCGGGATAATCTTTATAGAGGCTGGGTTGATCATCGAGGTTGGGGGGAGAGGTGCGAAGCTGGATGCCGAGGGGCGTATACTTTGTGGCTTCGTGGAAAATTTCGGCGGTCGAAATGGCTTGCTTCACGGGTCTTTGTTTCCTTCATCGCATAGAACGAGCCCTATTCTAAGGGGATAGTTGGGGTTCAACCACGGCGGGTTGCGCTTTCTCCAAATTTTCTGAAGCTTTGAAGTTCTACAGGGATGCTTCGACTTTACATTGAACCGTGGGATACGTTAGGTGTATGGGACTTGAGGAGGAAACGGCTTGATGACGAATGTTTTGATTACTGGCGGGGCTGGCTTTATCGGCTCGCATCTCGCGGAAGAACTTTTGCAGCGAGGACAGTCGGTTCACGTGCTCGATGATTTATCGACGGGCACCATTACCAATATCGATCCTTTGAAAGGGCACGATGGCTTCAGCTATACAATCGGCTCTGTTATGGAGGAGCGATTGGTCGCGGAGTTGGTGGATCGGGCCGATCATGTTTATCACTTGGCGGCGGCTGTGGGTGTGCGTCTGATCGTGGAGAATCCTGTCGGGACGATGGAGACGAACTTAAAGGGCACGGAGATTGTGCTGGCGGCGGCTCGTAAGAAGAAGAAAAAATTCCTCATCACCTCGACCTCGGAGGTTTATGGGAAGAGCGTCTCTGTGCCGTTTAGCGAGGATCAAGATCTTTTGATCGGACCGCCGAATATGGCGCGGTGGAGCTATGCCTGTTCGAAGGCTCTCGACGAGTTCATGGCCTTCGCTCATGCCCGCCACTATGACCTTCCAGTCGTGATAGTGAGGCTCTTTAACACGGTGGGCCCGAGGC
>JARGOJ010000786.1 GCA_029210225.1 Planctomycetota bacterium | reverse complement strand
TCCGCATCGTCCCCATCAACAATCAGGAACGGCCGAACAACGTCCCAAGCGATACCGACCCGGCGCTTAAAGTTCCACAAGCTTCCAGCGCCCCGTCGAGTCCCAGCGCCCCCTCCACACCTCCCCCCGCGATCGCGGCTCCTCCACCCAGCACCAGCAAAGCAAAAGTCCCAACGACGACCTCCGCGACCAACCTGCTATCAGGACAGGTCTTTGGTCCCTTTCACGTTGTCAAAGCCGTCGGGAGAGGCGGCATGGGCATCGTCTACAAGGCCGTGAAAGAAGGGAGCGACACTCCCTACGCCCTCAAGATTCTTCTTGAGCGAGCGGCGGAGAATCCTTCGACCATCGAGCGTTTTACCCGTGAGATTCAAGTGGCTTCTCGTCTCCGTCACGAAGCAATCATTGGCGTGATTCAAGCGGGATTCCATGAAGGTCTCTACTGGATGGCCATGGAGTTCGTCGAAGGCCGGGATATGGCCTCGTGGCGAAATGAGGCCGGACGCTCAATTGGGCAAGGCATCCAAATTATCATGAAAATTTGTGCGGGCCTCGCCTACGCCCACTCAAAGTTCATTGTCCACCGCGACATCAAACCCGGCAATGTCATGGTCACCTGGGAGGGCGACCGCCCGAAGATTTGCGACTTTGGCCTGGCCAAGGCCTTGGTCGAATGCTCTGAACTCACGAAAACCGGTGATATCCTCGGCACGCCCCTCTATATGGCCCCGGAGCAAGCTATGGGCAATCACTTGCTCGTCGGCCCGCCCACGGATGTATGGGCCTTGGGCGTCATGCTCTATGAAATGGCGACCGGTCATCTTCCCTTCCAAGGACGGACGACCTTCCAAATTCTCAACGCCGTCGCGACCAAGCCGGTCAAGAAGCCAACGGAGTATGTGCCAAACATTCCGCCTCCGTTCGAAGAGATCATCATGAAGTGCCTTGAAAAAGACCCTCCCCGCCGCTTTCGCAGCGCTGGCGAGCTAAAAGTGGCCTTGAACGAGCTTTTCTCCTAAGCAACTCTGATAGCAAGGAAAGCATTGAGCGAAATCGCTCTGCGCCCAAAGTCCATCGTGTGACATTTTCAAAATGACAAACAGCAGGAGCACGAGCTCCCAATCGAGCTGAAAGAGACGGTATCAATCAAAGCAACGATTGGAGGTTCACGCTGGTCATTTTTGGATGCGAAATAGAGACGTCAAAGCTCTTTTTAGTTGTTTTAGAGGCATTTATAGAAGCGCTTTAGGGACTTCTCTACATTCTTTTGTCAGAGGCCACTAAAGAAGACTCCTTGGCCAGTTCGTCGATATTGCGTGCGTCGAGGCGCCCAATATCGACCGTTTTGAGCTTTTTCATGAATGAAAATTGTCCCAATAAATACGAAATAGGGAGTCTCTAAAGCGTTCTGTTTCAGGAACGAAGCTGCAAAGCAACGATTTCGGGGCTGGAATCTTTTTCCTGAAATTCGGCAGATAATCCCACCACTATCCCACTCGAAGCGTGTTTTTTGTAAACTCTGGGGGTTCTCAATCTGACCTCATTGGGTCGCGGAAATCGTAGTCCCTTCCCAATTGGCAGTTCGGTATAGAAGCGAGGAAATTGCTATGGCTGAATCATATTACAAAGTCATTGATGGAAAAAAGTACAAGCGTGCTCTTCTCGAAGCAGTTGAAGAAGCTGTCAAAGGTGCAGGCGATGGCCGTATCTCTCAAGGCGACGCTGAGAAGCTGATCAAGCTCGTCAAAGACGGTGATGCATACACCGACGTTGAGAAGGACACAGTCAAGTATGTCCGTGAGAAGTTCAAGTGGACTGACTCAGCCGATGAGTGGTTCCGCACGGAAATCCGCAAATGGGCTGCTACAAAAAGCGCCGGAAAAGACGAGAAGAAGGAAGAAAAGAAAGACTGATTTCGGTCCTTCAAGCTCTAAGTCCAAGACTTTGAGTCTTCAAGATCTTTTCAAAAAGGCCCGTGAGGGCCTTTTTTTATTGCCCTTTCCGAAAAATTAGCCGAATCTAGGGCATGCCCAAACGGAGCCCTCGCCCACTTAAGAAGGACCTATTCTTCCTCTGCCAAAGCTGCGGAGAATTCGTCCCCGGCACTCAGCCTTTTCAAAACGGCCACTGCCAAAGCTGCCACCACGAGCAGCTGAGGGCGATGACGATCTCCTTTCGAAATCGATTCGCCGCCGGCTTTGGGCTCGCCTTAGGTATGAACATCGCCCTCGCTATCTCCGCCGCCAAGCATCCAGGAGCCTACTCCAAGAACTTTCTGCTCTGTGCCCTCCCGACGATCTGGCCGCTCTCCATTGTGACCGTTTTCGCCATAGCCCGCGTCCTCGACCGCATATTCGCGACTCCCAAAAAAAAACAGGCCGTCTGAAAGCATCAGACGACCTGGTTCTTTGTGTTTTATTGCGACTGCGCTTATGCGTTAGCCACCGAAGACATCTTGCAAGATCTTGAGCTTGAATGGATCGTTCGACTTCACTTTGCCGCTCATGAAGTCCATCACTCCAGGAGTCCACTCACCCTTGATCATCTTCAAGAAGAGGGCCTTGTCGGTCTTGAGAAAACAGTCAGCGTTTTCTGTCTTGCCTTGTTGAATATGAAGGTCATCTGGCTCGATGGTCAGAGTCCACTTTTCGTCTCCCAGGGAGAAGTAGAATACAACGGGTTCGTCGACTTTGCCTTTGACGAACTTTGCCTTCATGTCGGCAAACAACTTATCGATATCAATATCAGCCATAACTTCATCCTCGCTTTCAAACAAGCTGCTGGAACAGACGGAAACTGTGTTTCGGTTTCAAATCGGAATCACCGATGCGGGTCTTACTGAGCAGTAAGTACGGCGTAGTATACGTTTTTCCACGCTGAGGGAAACGCTAGTTTTACCTCCATTTCCCAGGATCTTCCGCACCAGCCTGCTATGATCAGCCGCCAATCAGTCCGAAGCGAGGAAACTCACCGTGCAACTTCTTGTCATTGCCGCTCGAAACCTCCAAAGACGCGCCACAAGAACTGTCATTGCCCTGCTCGGAATCGCCGTTGGGGTTTCCATTGTCGTTTCCATTGTCAGCTCTGCTGGCGGTCTGAAACGCCAATTCTATCGAATGGCAGAGGTCTTTCGAGGCGACCTCATCGCGACAAACAAAGTCGCCTTCATGCCCATACAGAGCATTGTCACCGAGACTGAGGCCGCCCTCCTCGCCGAAGACGACCTCATTGAAGGCGCGTCCTTGCTACGGATATGGCGCCAGCCAGTAAAGAACCCCCTCGGGGTCAATCAACCCGTGCTTATACTCGGGCTCAGACCTGGGGATATCGCCATGGTGCGCTACCCGATTAGCGCCGGGCGAGCGCTTAAGAAGGGCGAAAAAGACACCATTATCGTCGGCGAAATCCTGGCCCGGGATCTAAAAAAGGGCGTCAACGACAAGCTCAACATCTTCGGCCGAGAGATGACCATCTGCGGGCTCTATCGATCGCCAGTCACCAGCGTCAGCTTCCTCAGCGGCGGAATAGTCATGCCCCTCGCCTATATGTGCAAGCTGCGGGCGCCGAACGCAAAGGAGGTCTCGGGTAACTTGGCGATTCTTCACGTGAAAGGATATCAAACGGATGCTCTCAATCCCTCAAGCGCTGAGCTAAAAGCCTTGGACGCGAAGGTTGCTGAGGGGGCAAGAGAGATCCCGAAGAAGTTCAAGAAGCTCAAGGTCCAGCCTATCGGCGAATATCTCGATTCCTTTAAGAGCCAACTAGAGATTGTCGATCAGTTTGCCTGGGCCATCTCCATCCTCGCGGTCATCGCGGGAGGCATTGGCATCATGAACACTATGATTATGAGTGTCTTTGAGCGCACCCGAGAAATCGGCCTCCTGAAAGCCCTCGGTTGGCCCGCACACATGATTATGAGCGTCATTATTATTGAAGGAGGCTTGCTCTCCATTATGGGGGGGCTGGTTGGTATTCCTCTCGGCCTCTTAGAGGTGAAGCTGGCCACGTACCTCATCAAGCTAGGTTGGATCGAGGTGGTCTGGGACTGGGAGCTCTTCCTCCAAGCCCTCGCCCTAGCAACCTTCGTTGGTGTTCTCGGTTCTATCTATCCGGCCGCCCGCGCCGCCCGCTTTGCGCCCACGGAGGCCCTTCGCTATGAGTGATCAGGAAGCTATCGTGCGCGTCTCTGACGTGACGAAGATTTATGAAGGAGGATTGGTTCATGCCTTGAAGGGGGTGACTTTTGAAATTCGGAAGTCTGAGTTCTTCGTCATCATGGGCCCATCAGGCTCGGGCAAATCCACCTTGCTGCACCTCTTGGGAGCGCTCGATACACCAAGCTCTGGAACTATTGAGATCGACGGCCAGAATATTGCGACCTCCCCAAACCTGCCAAAATTAAGGCGAGAGAAGCTGGGTTTTGTTTTTCAAATGCACCACTTAATCCCCAGCTTGACCCTCCGTGAGAACGTCGAGCTACCGGCCTTACCAATGAAGCTGTCCAGACAGGAGAGAAAGAAAAGGTCGACAGAGCTGCTTGAGAGGGTCGGGCTCAGCCACCGCATAAACTTCCTCCCGGTCAAGGCTT
>JARGOJ010000785.1 GCA_029210225.1 Planctomycetota bacterium | reverse complement strand
TCACTCAGTTGATGTCCAAGAAGGTCAAGGACAGGCCTGAAAATGGACGAGAGATATTGGAGACGCTTCAAAAATGCTCTCGTGAGCTTGGCCCAAGTAAGGAAGAGGAGGCGACTCTCACAACAGACCCTGTTCTCGGTGATAGGGTTGGTGAATGGCGCCTCGTTGAATTGCTCGGTGTGGGCGGAATGGGACGAGTCTATCTGGGTGAATTGGGATTGAAGAAGGCGGCGGTCAAAGTTCTCCAGTCGAAATCGTCATCAAAAAACACAGCGTTGAAGCGATTTGAGAGAGAAATCGACATCTTAAGAAAGCTGACCCACCCAAATATCATTGGAATCATCGATTCGGGAGTCGTCGAGAAGAACTCACTGTCTTATCCCTATGTTGTTCTAGAACACTGCAATTTAGACCTCGCTCACCGGGTCGATCAATCGGGCCCCTTGTCTCCAAAAGAGGTGATCGATGTGGGTATTGCAGTGGCGCAAGCGCTCTCCGTGGCCCATGTTCGAGGCATTATTCATAGAGATGTGAAGCCTCAGAACATCTTACTTAAAGGAGAAGTGATCAATGTGAGCAGCGTTCGCCTCACAGACTTTGGTGTCGCTCGCCTCCACAACAGTGACCAAGACCTGACTCGGACGCGGAGCGCTATTGGATCTCCGTATTACATGGCGCCGGAGCAAGCCAAAGAGGGAGACATCGACGCTAGGGCAGATTTATATTCCCTCGGCGCCACGCTTTACTACCTTTTGACCGCGTCCTATCTCTACAAGGGAGCCGATGTCGAACGTCTCATTTATGCCCACGCCCACGAATTACATGAACCCGCTATTGTCAGAAATCCAAATGTTCCCAAAGGCTTGTCATTAATTATTGATTACCTGCTCTTGAAGAGCGCCAATGAGAGAGTCCCTGACTGCAAGACTCTCATTGGCGACCTCCAAGCCTTGGCGGTTGGGGGGCTCCCGAAGAACAGAACCCAGGAGCTTCAAGCGCTGGTCAACGCTGGACGTCGTCCTTATGAGGTGCGTTCAAATAAGCTCGCCCTTGTCCTGACAATCCTGTTGACCCTTCTCCTGGGCGGCTTCATCACTTTAATAGTCAATAGGCCTGAGCCCTTTCGAAGCATTCGGACAACTGAGGCAAACCTCAAGCAGGACCTGGCGGCGCTTCCAATTGACAATGCCGCAAAAATGCAGGAGCTGCTCTCTGAATATCGAGCGCTAAGGAAGAGCACAAAGGGAATCGTTGAGGCGGGGAACGAAATGCCCCCAGACATCGAGAAGAAATTTGAAGTCTTTGAACTGCAAATTGGCAATCGAATCTTATTGCGCGCAGAGCGACTGTTTTCTATAAGCCTTGAGAACCCTCTCGGTAAAGAGAAAGCAGCCAAGCTAAGCTCCATCGAAACAATGTTGAAGAGCATTCAATCATTAACTTTAAGCAGCAGTGACAGCCTCCGCTTAAAGAAAGTTGAATCAGAGCTTCTTTGCTTTCGTGAGGCCTTTCCCTTCCTCGACTCAGTGGCCCAAATCCTCGGTCAATACGGAAAAGGAGCTTATCAGAGCTGCTTGCCTCAATTTGAAAAACTGAGGAAAAGCTATGACGAGTTTGAGGCTAAAAACAGTCAAAGTACAAGGGTGCTCCTCGCTTTGAATGATGTCATTGAATCCCTGGAGCTGTCTCAATCAAGTTGTACTAAAAAAATTCAGGAGCTGGAAGCTCAATTGGCGCTCTATGAGCGACGTTGCCAGTCGGCGATTAAAATGAAGAGCCACAGTCAATTAAGCGCTGTCCAGGCTTTAGTGAGTAAAGAGTTTCTCGAAGGCCTCCCTGCTGGCAATGAAGCGCTAGAACAGAGCGCCCGCAAGCTCTTGTTGATCCGTCTGTCGCTTGAGCTTGACAAGGCGAAGCAGCGCTTGGGGGCTCTCATTCAATGGCAGGCAAAGAACCCTGGGCAGTTTTCCTATCTCTTGACACAACTGAAAGGGTTAGACAGCGATTATCCGGCCAAGCTCTACCCAAAGATTTCAGCTCAGATCTCCGAGCTTCGAGTCGAAACAACACAAGCACGAAACCAAGCCGCAGAATCGCTCTTCAAGGTCCTTGTTAAATCTCAGCAGCTTCGCTTGGAAGGCTTCTCATTGAAGATCGAGGACTTTAAGGAGTTTCAAGATCAAGTCGAATCATTTCCAAAGAACAGTCAGCTGCTCGGCTGGAAAGATCGGGAGCGAGCTTGTCAGGAGCAAATTGAACTCATCAATCAGTCTAAAAAGAATTATGCCAAGCTGCTCACCAAGCTCGCTCGAATTCGTTTCCTTGAACGCAAGAAAACGACGGGGTCCACAGCCTTTCTGCAACAATTAAATGAGGTCAAGCAACTTCTACAAAGAGCCGCGAAGTTCCCCAATTACGACACGAAAATGGGCCTTTGGATTCAGACACAGTGCCGATTTTTGGCATCCCTGCATCACGAGAGCGTCATGCAACCGTTCGCGAAGTCAGAATTGACTGTGGGACGAGACGATGAAGGCTTCCCTCATAATCCTGCCCACAAGGTAAAGCTGGCCGCCTTCGCGATAGATCGCTATGAAACGAGCGTGGAAGAGTTTGGTCAATTTCTATCTTTCCTTCGCGAGCTGTCAGATGCTCGTCCACAATGGTGCGGTGTGGACGAATCGCTCGCGACGCCGTTGGAGTGGTCGAAGCAATTGAAGCAGCCGACCCATCCCGTGCGTGGTGTGACCCATGATGTTGCGATGATCTACTGTCGCTACGCAGGCAAGCAACTGCCGACGGAATATCAATGGGAGTGCGCGATTCGTTTCGCTGGCAAGAACGCAGGACCTTACGGCTGGGGCAAGACTTGGCCCGACAGTCGCCTGGCTCGCTTCAAATCGTCGGGTCCGGTCGCTGCGAGAAAAGCATATTCAAAGACATTGGGCGGCCTGCTTCATATGAACGGGAATGTCGCTGAGTGGACTTTAAGTCGTTTGAAGCCCTATCCGGGAGCGAACAAAGACGTCGATCTACGCGGTCTAAACCCGTCCTTTTATGTTGTAAGAGGAGGGAGTTTTGGCAGCGAAGATATTGAATTGAATCTGTGGCGTAGAGACAGCCAAGACCCCCGAGTGAAGAATTTGAAAACGGGCTTTCGCTGCCTTGTTTCGGTGGGGAATTGATTTCATGGAGCATCGTCATAAGGTTTATAAAATGAACAAACACACTCGATGCTTGTCTGCCTTGCTCTTTCTGCCGATCTTTCTTTTGGCAGCCCCCGGCTGCATGTCGATCGATCGTCCGAAACCGCTCAAAGAAGACCTTGAATTTCTAAAGAAGTTTCAATCGGTCCAATTGAGCTCAAAGGTTGTGATGACCTCTGTTGTTTCTAAGGTTAAGACTAAGGAAAATGCCTTTTTAGAGGGACAGAGCTTAGTTTATCGTCCTCCTATCGCCGAGGGCGATCTCGACAAGTTAAGCTCCGACTTTAGGACCGTTATTCAAAGGCTCTTTAAGTCTCCCCTCGACATTATCAACGCCAAATCCGGCTCATCGGATGCCCAGCGCCAGCTCATTTTTCAGACCGCAGAATCAAAAGGCGCCGAGCTAGTTTTGGAAGTGAACCTCACGCAAAATCAGTTGAGCTATGTTGGGTCGAATTCCATCGCATGGCTCTGTGACCTACTTCTTGGAATCAGCGCGCCACCTTGGCATTGGTGGATTCCAGACGAATCATTTGAGCTTGTGCGTCGCGTTGAAGTGAACCTCTATGATGTCCGAGACCGGAAAAAGCCAATTTATCAAACCACTGTCTCAGGAGTTGAAAAGCAAACACTCAATGAATTTCAACATTCGATAGTCTTGTTCAATCCAATGCTTGCGCTATGGACCGAAGCCAGCGAGCGCTACGGTCCAGAAAATTGGCAAACGGTTTATCAGGGCTTTGAGCCTCACGCGCAGCAGTCGCTTTGTCGCAACTTAATTGAGAGCCTCTCTGTCACTCTCAAAGCTCAATTAGAATCTCCTATTTTGAAGGAGAGATTGGAGCGAGGAGACCCGGCCGAAGCGCGTTTGTATGCGGTTGTGGTGGGGCAGGACTTTGGGTCAGCGAAGTCAGCGAGCGCAGACGCGAACGCCTTTACAAAACTCCTTCACGAGCGCTTTGGCTTACCGAAGATTCATATGATTCTCTTTGAAAAGAAAGAGAGCCCGGCTTTACTGTTGAAGCGTATTGGGCAATTGAGGACCAAGGCTGTCGATCGAGTCTTGTTTTATTTTTCAGGGCAAGGGCATCAATCGAATCGAGGGCAGTCATTGCTTTTCTCGAATGGCGAGAAGCTAAGTTTAAGTCGATTGTCTGGGGCCTTCAAAAAACTCCGCTCAGAGAACGTGGCCTTCCTATTGGATACCTCTTTTGGAGATTCAATGAGAGGCAAGAAGAAGGGCTCCAGGACGGCGCAAGGCTCATTAAATTCATTGCCCCCGGAGGCTGAAGCTCGTTATCTCGCGCCTCTTTACAATAGCAGTCGTGGCTGGCAAGTGCTTTGCCCAGCGGCCCACGATGAAATGACGGGGGAGTTCCGAAGCCAGGGTCACTTTACCGGACT
>JARGOJ010000784.1 GCA_029210225.1 Planctomycetota bacterium | reverse complement strand
GTCAAATTGGTCCGAAAGACACTGTCGTGAACGCGAGGGAGACCGGGGAGCTTGTGATTCAGTTAGCCCAACGGGACCAAATCGAAGCGCTCGTCAAAACCGCCGCCGATTTGCCTCATGGAGTCAGCGAGTTTGAACACGCTGGTCTCGAAGCTATTCCAGGATCCCAGGTCAAGGTCCCCCGGGTCAAAGGCGCCGCTGTGGCCTTCGAGTGCGAAACCGAGGAGATCTTCATTCGGGATCACTGGAAGACGCAGTTGATTTTCGCCAAGGTGCGCTGCGCTCATATTGATGAATCCCTCTTAAACGAATCGGGAGAATTTGTTCAGGAAGCCTGGAAGCCTATTGCTCGGTTGGGAGGAAACAGCTACGCCGAGCTTGGAGAGCGCTTCGATATAACGAGGCCGTGACGATCTTTACGATCTGAGTTTGCCCCCTTCAGAACGCGATGCGTTATGACGATAAATCCACTGAGGACCTTTCATAGGAAAGCAAAGAGTGGAGGACCGCGTGACACGCGTCATAGCAGTTTCAAATCAAAAAGGAGGAGTGGCGAAGACGACCACTGCTCTCACCGTTGCGTCCCAGCTCGCGAAGCTTGGACAGTCGGTCCTCGCTATTGACCTGGACCCCCAAGGGAACATGACCCTTGGACTCGGAGTGACTCCGAAGCCGGGAGATCTGACCATCTATGACACCCTCGTCGATGATCGTCCCCTTGAAGCGGCTTGGGTTTCGACCCCCCATGAAAAATTGAGCACGCTGAAGCTTGTCCCTGCGAACCGCAAGTTGGCGCGGGCCGAGCGCGAGCTTTACGGACAGGTTGGCTTTGATGCCATCCTAAAAGAGAAGATCGAAGAGGTTGAGCCCTTTGATTGGGTTGTCCTAGACTGCCCACCATCACTCGGTGTCCTCACGATGAATGCTCTGGTGGCTTCGAACCGGGTCCTCGTTCCGGTGCAGTGTGAGTTCTTCTCAATTTCAGGATTAGCCTCGCTCCTAGACCTCGTGAAGGTCGTGCAAAAACGCCGCAATCCTGGTTTGAGCCTGAGTGTCCTGCCGACGCTTTATGATCGCCGGAACGGCATATGTCGGGGGGTCTTGAAAGAGTTGAAGAGCCGTTTTTCTAAGCAGCTCTCTGGAGTTGTGATCGATGTCGACACACGGCTCCGTGAGGCTGCGGCCAAAGGGCGTCCGATTTCACTGTTTGCGCCACGTTCCAGGGCTTCCAAACAGTACGGGAACTTGACCAAAGAGCTTATGAGTCACGGGGAAGGTTAGAGAAACATGGATAAGACAACGGACGACTATGGTTTCGATCAACTCTTTGCGAGGGAGACCGAGGACGGCGACCTCGATTTTCTCTTCGCGCCGAATCCTGAGCTAGCGACTAAAGAAGAATCCCTAAAGCCGGTCTTAGACTTTGGGAAATTTGATTTGTCTGCCTATGGGGCGAAGAACCACGAATCTAGAGATAAATTCTATGATCAGGGCGATGGAGATTCGCTCTATGTTGTGGTAGGCGACACCGAGGGTGTGATAGCCAACATCGAAACAAAAGCAAAGGACACGGGGGGCGGCCCGAAGCGCCAAGATCTTGCTCAGCGAGACGGTTGGAGAGATTTGGTTGGGTCTATTGTCTTTGGACTTTTAGGACTTTGGCTTCGCCGTGACTCGCGCCGTGGCTCATCTGGAGAGTGATGGACGGGAATTCGTGAGAGCAGGGCATTGACGCGAAATTTAATAGCGCTACATTGAATTCCCGCTTTCCAAGCATAGGAACGCTGAGTTCTTCTTAATTTTGCCCAGAGCAGGGATGTTATGAAAAAGGTGGTTTTGGCCTTCTCGGGAGGGATAGGAACAACCGCTTGCCTTGATCTCCTCAAACGCCGCTACCAAGCTGAAGTCATCACCTTGACCGCGAACTTGGGACAGCGCGCCTCCGCTAACACAGAGAGTTTGTCGGAGCATGCGTGGGAGCAAGGAGTAAGCCGAACCTTTGTTGAGGATTTGAGATCGCGCTTTGTGACGCAGTTCGTTTGGCCCGCGCTTAGGGCCAGCGCCGTTTATGAGTCGGGATACATGCTCTCTTCAGCATTGGCGCGCCCGTTAATCGTTTCAGAGGTCGTGAGAATTGCCCGAGAAGTCGGGGCCGATTCCATCGCCCACGGATGCGCGACGAAATCGAATGACCAGATTCGCTTCGAGAACAGCGCCGCTGCTCTAGCCCCCGACTTAAATGTCATCTCTCCTCTTCGCGACGCCCAGCTCTTCTACGCTGACGACATCAAAAAATATCTAAAAGAGCGCCGAATTCCTTGGAAGGAGTCGGAGGGCTGCTTCTCAATTACCGAGAACGTTTGGGGAACAACCTTTCAGTGGAATCAAGTGCCCGACACCTTCGATCCGGTGCCTGAGAGTCACTATCGCCTGACTGTGAGCCCTGAAAAAACTCCCAAAAAAGCGGAAGAAATCACAATCACCTTTGAAGCCGGTATTCCCACAGCCCTCGAAGGCGAAGCGCTTGATCCGGTAGCGTTGATAGAGACCCTCGTCAAGCTTGCGGGACGCCATGGGGTGGGCCGAGTCGACACCTTCGAAGACCGTCTGATCGGTATTAAAACTCGGGATGTTTACGAACAGCCAGCGTCCACGGTGCTTCACAAAGCCAAGACAGCCCTTGAGAATCTTGTCCTGTCCCGGGACTTGCTGCTCTTCAAACCAAGCTTTTCAAAGAGGTATGCCCAGCTTGTCTATGACGGGCTTTGGTATAGCGAACTTCGGCAAGCCTTTGACGCCTTTTTTGATAGGGCGGTGATGCATGTCTCTGGGGATGTGAGAATGCGCCTCCACCACGGACAGGCCACTTTAGTTGGAGTCCGGTCGAAGAACAGCCTCTATAGTCGTCGCCAGGCCACCATGTCGTCGGCTGATGACGAGTTCGATCAATCGAATGTCGAGGGCCTCGTGAAGACTATGACCCGACCCATTCGCGTCCAGAGCGAGCGTCAACACCCGCTTTGGTCTCGCGAACTGCTCTAAATCACATCTCCCACTTTTGAAATCCGAAGGGCGTCTTCACAATGACGATGCGTCCCCTGTTGGGGTCATCGTAGCGATCTTGATAGCCCTCCTGGTTCATCTGGCTATAGATAGATCCGACTTGAGGATGACCTTGGGTCGTCCCAATGCGCTCTATAGTGACTCGACCCGGGGCTACTTGCATGTGTTGAGCCCGTTGATATTCAGCGCTGGCCTGGAAGTATATGAAAACTCCAATGATAAGCAGTGATAGGTGCCCAAGCGCAAGACCCACTAAGGCGAAGAGCGCCGCGAAGATCTGTCCGCCTCGAGCCGCCCAAAGCGTCGCCTTTCTCTTTCCGAACCAGTTCCATAAAACGCCCCGGAAGACCCGACCGCCGTCCATTGGGTAGGCTGGAATGAGGTTGAAGATGGCCATGACAATATTGACGGTCACGAAGATTCCAAGAATTCCCGTGAAGCCCGTCTGAGTCAGCACCATGCCCAAAGCGCCAAAAGCTGCCAATATGACGTTCACGGCGGGGCCTGCGAGTGCCACAACCAGCTCTTCGAGGCTTGTCCTAGCTTCCCGAGTGAGGCGCGCTATGCCACCAATTGGATAGAGGGTCAGCCCTGTTGTGCCGATCCCAAAGAGCGCGGCGGCGCCGATGTGGCCGAGCTCATGAAGGGTGACTGACAAGAGCACCAGGGCAGCCAGGATCATAGTCCCAGCGGCCGAGCTGAGCCCTTGGCTGAATAGGGTGGTGAGCAGTAAGAAAGCAAGAACGGCGAGCAAGGTGCCATGCACTTTGACCTCGACCCCGAATATCTCTCCTAACTTATAAGAACGAAACATCTGGTCCTCCTCTAATATCAACTCCGCAACTCGTCTTCGAAGTCTGCGGATTATTCTGCGACCAGGAGAAGAAACAGCAATTGCCTTGCCAAGAAAAATGTTTGTGTTCCGTCATTCTTCAGTTTTTTCCCTTCTTGTCTGATCCTACATTTCCATCACCAGAATTACTGGGAGCGAGGAAATCTATTGGATCTTTCAAAGTGCAATCCCTTAGACTCATTGATCAACGAATCGGTGATTTTATTGGGAATCTCTTCGGCATCGTGTCAACTTAGCGGTGATCCAACACAAAAGATGAGCGACTTTGAATTTGTAAAATCTTTTGTGGTAAGGACTTTCAACGTTTAGGATCGTGGTTTAGCATAAGTTGTGGTGGTCACGAGTCGGCGATGACATCGCCGACATTCCGGGGGGCAAGAGGGCAAGTATGACAACGGTCAATAAAGCGATGAAGACGGTCAGCAAGAAGGAAATTGTGAAAACCGTGGCCGAAGAGCTTGCCATGCCAGCCTCCGAGGTGGCACAAGTTGTTCAGGGATTTATGGACCAACTTGTCGACGAGCTCGCCCGAGGTAATCGCCTCGAATTTCGTGAGTTTGGAATATTCGACCTGAAAGAGCGAAAAGCCCGCAAAGCCAGAAATCCTCGGACCGGGGAAGAGGTTCTCGTCGCCGCCAAGACCGTGGTCGTCTTCAAGCCCGGTAAGCGTATGAAAGACCGTGTTGACACTCGTATG
>JARGOJ010000783.1 GCA_029210225.1 Planctomycetota bacterium | reverse complement strand
GCAAACTCGATTTCTCAGTTCTCGTATTATCAACACAAACGGGCAACGCTGTCAGAGACCATGGATTTAAGAATGACAGAGCACTAGACCAAATCGGCCGTTCTTAGAGACCGAGGACCTCGGCAATTTTTGGCATCAACGCCTCGGCGCAGTATTTATGACCATTCTCATTGAGGTGTACTGCATCAGAGAAGAACGCTTTGTCTGAGTGGCTCTTCAAAAAGTGTCGCGTATCAAAGAATGAGACCCCGAGCTTCCGAGCTATTGACTGAGCCCCATCCAGATACTTGGGATATTCCTCTTTGGCGTATTTATAATAGCTTTCGTGGTAAGAGACGGAGAAGTTTTTCTTTTCGTCCGGTGCGCTGAAGCCCTCACGCATTCCAAACTCAGGTTGGGGAGAAATGAGAACTTTTACGCCATAGCTCTTCGCGAGGCGAGTCATGACCTCGACGTGGTGCAAGTAGTTGGGTAAGGCATGATCATTCACTTTGTAGTCTTGATTCCCAAAGACCTTCTTACCTTTGTCTTTGAAGAGCCGCTTCTTCAGGCTGCTATACAGGCTCGATTGCTCTAGAAAGCCAGGGCTTTCCTCTTTGCTCCTTTCAATAACAAGTTCGAGTTCATTAAACATCCAGCTCCTCACCGCTTTGCCAGGCTCAGAATGCCCGCCAAAATTGAGATCATTCCAGCCATTGAACAGCACGATTAAGTCTGGTTCGAGCTTGATCAACTCAGTGCTAAGCGAGGCTAGGTCTTGGTGAGACAGGTATCCTATAACCCCCGCGTTCAAGACCTCAACAGGGCTGCCTGGGTATTTTTCCTTGAGGCTCTTTTCAATCAAGACTGAAAAGACCTTCTCTTCATCCCTTACGCCAAAACCAAAGACCGTCGAGCTACCTATCACGATGACCCGCTTGGTTTTCTTGTCTTTCTTAGGCCACTCTTCGCCTCGGAAACCCCTCGAATTCGTCTTAAAGAAGGGCGTATTCTGATTGGGCTGGCAACGATAGAGGACATGCTGATCATTAAGAAAGACAACATCTCCCTTATCTGAAACCAAGCTCGTCCCCCCGCTTGTTTTTAAGACAAAGGTATAGAGCCCTTTCTCTCGCTCCTGCTCCAATCTTCTCGCGGTCCGGCGCTCGAGTCTCCGACTCCGAACAAAGCTATGAATCCCCTCCGCCACCGACAAAGTAATCAACAGGACAACCACTAAAAAGAATGGTTTCTTAGGGACGTGAAAGAGCAGGTAAGGGTTGGGAGTGACTTCAGGAGTCACTTGCTCAGAAGATAATTCAGCCGGACCAGACATTGGAACCTCTCAAAGATTGCTTTCTTAAGGATGCTTGACCCACTGGGTGTCTAAAGTCCAACTGATCATATCAGCTCCAAAGATTGGGCAAGCTCAAAGTTTCGCGGCTCATGGAATAATCAAAGCCGACCATTGGTGATTGGAAATCGACAAACCGTCTCCCCCGAAACCTTTGTCTTTCGAAGGATCGAATTCAGTGACCGCTTTCTGCGTTGGATTCTCAACGCGCCCCATGAATAAAATCAGGCCCGTCTTCCGGTCTCGGATCAGGAATAGGAAGGGATGGTCCGCCCTGAAAACATTGATAAATTAACCACTCCGCTTTGGAATCGAAAAAATTGATTTGTAAATTAAATCCAATTCTCGAGCAAAGCTCTTTCGCTTCCAGAGCTTCCCCAAAGCTCGATAAGACCGGTAGTTTTTATAACCCTGATTTGTATTCTGAAAAGCGAAACGAAAAATCTGTTTATCAAGCTCCTTGAAGAGCCGTTCCTTATCAACATGGAGAATCGCCGTCGTTCTCAAGTGAGAATAAAGCACTCTTAAAGAATCCCAGTCCTTGACTCCTCTAAGATCACGAGATAAAAGAACCCTAACCAAGGCTTTCTCGTCCTCCGAAAGCTCTGGAAACACCTTCTGGTATAGCGCAGATTTCGCTTTCAATGAGATAGCCTCGTATCGCTTTAACTTCTCAGAATCATTTCCGACCGACATATTCGAATCATGGAAACGGTAGAACAGCAGCGGCTCGGGGATGTTGTAAAACTCCGTTTTATCATAAAGATCGACCCAAAGTTTGTAATCGGCTCCTCCTGACTGATGGGATAAGTCATAAGCGACTCCCCTCTCTATTAGAACATCTCGTCGAATCATCACTGAGGGATGAATGAACTCGCAGGACCGCAACATCACAAACTTAATGACATCATTCGTTTGACCAAGCTCCCAGAGACCTTCCTCCAAGCCTATTTTGTGGGCAAATGATCCACAGACGCCAACCTCAGGATGAGCATCTAAGAAAGCCAGTTGCCTCTCAAAACGTGTCGGAGCACAGACGTCATCGCCGTCCATGATCGCAACGTATCGTCCCTTCGCTCTCTGAAATCCCTCATTTCTCAACGCTAAATGATTGTTAACAGTTTGATTGTCTTCAACGATGAGCCGCTCGTCATTAAAAGACTGGAGAATTTCAAGAGTGGAATCTGTTGACCGATCGTTGTAAACGAAGAACTCAAAATTTTTGAAAGTCTGCCCCAAGACACTCTCAACAGCCTCCCGAATATAGGATTCGCCATTGTGTACTGGCAGGACAACAGAAATAAGCGGAGTCATACATGATCTCGACAAGATAGAATAATGGGGCGTTGGGAACCCTCTAAAACTATCAAATAAAGGGCTCAGACTCAAGAATAACCCGTAGCCCATCATAAGCCAGATGGCGTACATTGACAATGCTCATCTTGTTAGTCATATATGAAAAATATAGATCAGCTTACTTTGCTGTTATTGGTCATTAGCGTGCCCACCCTTTCGGTCACGAAACGTGATCCGTCCAAAGTCCTAACTTAGACTTTTGAATCGCTCTGAAACGGGGCTCTTAGGCACGGTGTCTTTGAGTCTTTTCTAAAAATCTCACCAGAAGTATGCACCCTTTTGAAGAACGTGCTCAGCAATACAGGACTCTATAAGGATCTATCGGGAGACTGTAATCACAATAGCGGATAGAATCAAGACGATTTTGGTATAATAGATCAATTGATTTTCAGGGCAATTCAAAAGAACCTACAAACTGCTTTTGAGACTAAAGGTCTTAAGAGAGATGAATCAAGCCCTGACAGCGCTTTACAAACAAATGATTCATCTTCAAATCACAATATTCTAGAGGTATTCGTGCGTGCTTTCCCCCTGCTAAAGAGGCTTATCAAGTTAAAGCTGGTAAAGGCCAAAATCAAATACAATAAGCAAATTTTCAAGTTCCTATTTTTCAGGATAAAGAAGAGCGAGAAAGTTAATAAATTTCAGAAATTGCTTCATGATTACATGGATACACTGACAATTGATACAGAAGTCTGGCACTATTTCCTCACGAATATCGAAGATGCTATTTGTAACATTCCTAAAGATGACCTTTTACCGTTGATAGAACTACTAATTTTCGAAGAACGCAAGAAAGAGGCGAGCTTGCTTATTAATGACTATATTGCTTTCTACGGACCTGAGGGGCTAAAATACCAACTCAAAACCCAGCAATATTGTCAGGAGAATGGATTTCACCCACAAGAAAGTCACACAGATCTCGCATTTTTTGATCAATTGAATGCAAACAGTGTTTTAATGGATTGTATTAAGAACAAATCGGTCGCGATTGTGGGCAATGGACCATCTGAGGTAGGTACTGGCAACGGCTCCATCATTGACCAACACGATTATGTCGTCCGATTCAATAACTATCAAACAGAGGGTTTTGAGCTTGACTATGGGAGCCGAGCGGACATTTGGGTTTGCAATGGCGCGAATGAAATTGAGAGGAGAACGGACGAAGAGCTTGAAGGTTACAAGTTAATCATTCTTGAACCAGACTTAAATAGAGACAGAATCAACACCGGAATATATGACTTGCTCATTGACCTGCTGAAAAATCACACAAACAAAATTGTTTTCGTAGACAGAGACTCAAAGAAGAGATTAGTGGAGCTACTAGGATCCTATCCGTCAACAGGAATGACCGCTATCGACCTACTATCAAGATATACAAAGGTCTCCCTCGACACTATTTTTGGGTTCTCCTTCAAGCAGAAGTTGATCTCAACAGGTAAGGGGCCTGATCACTACTTTGAAGATGACTTGCCAGATTGCACCAGGCATAATTACTATATGGAATCGGACTATATTCGAAGCACTTTTGGCTGAGATGCTTGCGCAACGCTCCTCATTGAACGAGTTCTAGCTCCAAAGACAGTCAGCGTTCACTTTTGGCGCTTTAGGATTCCACATCGTCAGCAAAATATGTATTCGAATTTATATTCTTGTCATCGATAAATAAATCATATACAGGCTTGCCGAGTTTGAACTCGTGATATTTAACACCCCACTGGAGAAGTTGTTTTTCCGTGACTTCTCGCCAGTCAATTCCTGAACCTGTTCCTCGTGCGGTCCAGTAAACAATTTGGTGGCCTTCATCATATAGCTTATTTATCTTTTGAATTCGTTGCGAATATGGCTTTGCCTCTTCGTAGTCAGTTCCTGGTGTGGTACAAATCGTATGGTCGATATCGACGTAAATAATCATAGCAGCTTCTCCATTATCT
>JARGOJ010000782.1 GCA_029210225.1 Planctomycetota bacterium | reverse complement strand
GACTGAATAAATGACCAATCGCCGACTTGAGGCCAGGTGATCGCATCGACGAGGGACGCGGGCAATTCAACGTAGAGGATTTGTTCGTATCCGAATATCTGTGAGACACCAGCACCGACGAGAACACCAACGAGCGGACCAGGAACGACTTTCAGCTTCTTTGGTCGGAAAGCGTTCCAACCGACGAGGCTGACGATGGTGAGGAGGCCAATCCAGGCTGCGTGGTGATGGTAGGTTTCTTCGGTTGGAGTGACACCCTTGTATATCGCGTTTGGAATAGAAATGAGGTTTTGGAGAGGGCCAGCGCGGGGTGTGTCGTCGACCATGACGTGGAACTGACTGCTGAAGATAATGACACCGATCCCCGCGAGCATCCCAGCGATCACTGTCGGAGAAATGGCGCGGAACCATTGTCCCAACCGCAGCGCTCCAGCGGTTATCTGAAGTAGTCCTCCGCCAAGAACGACCAGTCCGAGCATCGGGAGACCGAGCTCAGGATCTTGAACAATGCCGACAATAATGACGGTGAGTCCAGCGGCAGGACCGCTGACTTGAAGGGGTGAACCGGCTATCGAACCGACGATGATTCCGCCGATAATTCCGGTGATTAGACCCGCTCCGACTGGGACTCCAGAAGCGATCGCGATGCCCATACACAATGGGAGAGCGACCAGAAAGACCACGAACGAGGCGAGGAAATCCCGTCCGTATTTTTGGGTGGCGCTTTGAGGCTCCATTTTGACAATTCTCCAGGCTTAGCTTTTCAAGCCAAGTCTCGCGTCCGGCGGTGGTCAGCGCATGAAGGCGAATGTGTTGGTAAAACGGCTCAATGATTTCCATGAGGGAAAAACGAAGGCCAAGAAAAGATTCAAATATTCAAGATTCTTAAGATGTGTATATATTAACACCTTTTAATATTTCTAGTCTTTGTGGTGTTGATTTCTTTCCGAAAATTTCCTGGAGCAACTCAAAATGGGAGATCTGCGGACTCGACAGATGGTACTACTGCTCCTTAAGCTCTCGAATTTTTGCTCGGACTTTGTCCACGTAGCCGGCTTCGGTCGGCTGAATTTTAAGGTGAATTTTGCTGTCTCGGTCAACGACCAAGGTTGTAAATTTCCGAATGCCTTGGGGGTTCACGACGAGGCGACCGCCACGATCGAAGTAGAGATTGGTATCCATATAATAGTCTTTGAGCCAATCCTTGCTCGCGGAGTTATACGCGATGTTGACCACAGGCGCCACATCTTCAAAACCTTGGCTATCGCGATAGACATTGAAGGAAGGCATGCAGTCGGGGCAGGCCTGCAAAAAGACGTTCACAATCGTCACCTCCGCAGGGGGAAACTGGAACTGACCGTCGGGGCCGCTGATGGTGAATGAGCCAAGCTGGCCTGGCGAAGCGTTGATTGCTCGGGACGCTTGGACCTTTTTTGGGCGCCCCTCGCCGGCGGGCTTCAATACAATGAACGCCATCAAACCACCGATGACTGTAAAGACGAAGAGCGCGCCGATTACAAGGCCTATGACAAGTGCTCCGCCACCCCCCGATTTTTTTTTCGGGCCTTCCTCCTCCCAATCGGCAAAGTCGTCCATGTTCTTGCGTCGCTGAGGCTGGCGTTTCTTCGAGGGTTGGTCTGGAAGAAGCTCGAACTCGTTTTTATCGGACATAGACTCGTTCGCTTTCACGATGCAGCGGAGCTGCGCGCATACAGTGCCAAAAGAGGGACAGATTCATTGTCACGCAATTGATGCGTCCTTTTCAAGAGCAATGTTGCCCTGAAATAGCTCGGAATTGACAAAATGGCATTGTATAGCGTCTGGGTCTCTTTCAAAGGCGAGGTGAACGCCTAAAAGATCTAGACTCTCTGTAAACGAGAAGAGAAAGTCCAATCATATGTTCTTTGAGATTGATTTTCTTACGAGGAGCGATTGTCCTGGCTGTCAGACTTCGGTGAGAGTGTTAAATAGGTATATACTAAGGATATCTATAGACCCTCTAGTATCAGTTATAATTGGATCTCTCACCGAAGTCCGAAACCACGCATCAATAAATCGCTTCATTGAATGAGCACGGTGGGATTCGAACCCACACTGTACAGCTTCTAAGGCTGTCGCCTCCTACCTTTGCGCTACGTGCCCAAGGAAAACAATTCTTCCAAGCTCGACCCATTGGATCGAAGGATAGAATTGATATGAGCGAGGAGGGATTTGAACCCTCAACCTCCAGGTACTCGGCCTGGCGCCTCTGCCAATTGGGCTACACGCTCGTTTTAGTCTCTTCGCTGGCCGGTCAACAATAAGACAGCCAACGCTCTATCCGGGTGACAGGACTTGCACCTGCACGTCTTTCGACAGTAGGGCTTAAACCTACTGTGTCTACTGATTCCACCACACCCGCTCGAATTGGAAAGATAATGGATAAGCACGGTGGGATTCGAACCCACACTGTTCGGGTTTTGAAGCCGATGCCTCCTACCAGTTGCGCTACGTGCTCATTTATGAATTGGGTCCAGTCGATTCAGTCCACTCCAACGAGTTCAACGTTGAGCGTGATGGGACTCGAACCCACACTGTCCAGGTTTTAAACCTGATGCCTGCTACCAATTGGGCTACACGCTCGAATCGAGTTCGCCGCTGGGTACAGTTCCGCACCTAAAGACCCTTTAAATCAACTTGATTTTGGCTGAGTTATTAAGTGCGATCTGCATGATATTGCAGAGCACTTCCATTTAGGTGTGGACGCACGATTGACTATTACTGAAGAATTCCAAACTGGAATCACTGAGATAGTAATAGGAGCAGTCGTAATTGGTAGGGGAGGAGGGACAAACCACGAGCGTGCTGAGGACGAGCAGTGTTGTCTTGCATTCTCTTTGTCATGGTGTTTGTCCTTATGAGGGAGGGGGAAAGAAATGAATTGTTTCTTGTTGGCCCTTAAGACGGACTGCTGGCTCCGACCTTTCAGACCTTTTCAAAATTTGTTTCACTAAAAGCCAGCTCCAAGTGTACGACGTCGAGCCTGAACGACTTAGGAGTGTATTCCCCTTGGCTCAATGTCAATTATAGGATGGAGTGTTTCTTCCAATAAGGCCATCACTTGCCCCCGCTATCTCTCTTACGAATCCAAAAAACGATTCGTTTCACATTGCTGGCGCTAGTTTTGGCAAGCTAGGTCGCTGGCAATTGAGTGACCTTGAGAGAGAGTTGGAGTGAAGATGCCGGTTGATCCCTGGGCTAAAGAAGTGTCGCGCTTTCCGGTGGCTTTCTCTCAGGTGCGAGAAGACGCCCTCGGTGATATGGAGCTGGTCGACAAGCTAGGACGTAAAAGCCGTGTTCTCATGGTGGCATCTGGAGGTTGCACGGCCGCGTTTCTTCTTTCCTCAAAAGCGATCTCACACATAACAATCGTCGATCCGAACCCCGCCCAAATCATCCTCGCCAAGCTCAAATTCGAACTTCTTAGAGGCTATAGCTGCGCCGAGCGCCTCAATATATTAGGGCACCAGCCGATGGCCCTCGACGCCCGGAAAAACGCGCTTCAAATGCTCTTTGAAACCCAGGGCATCGCTGAGGATTGTTTTGGTCCCTTTGAAACGACCGTTTCCCTCGGACCCGATCATGTGGGTCGCTACGAACAGGTCTTTCACCAACTCAGAAAGCAGCTCAGTAAACACCAAGGCGCTCTCGAAGAGCTTGTTGCCCTGGCCGATCCTCGGGCCCAATACGCCGCCGCGGCTCCATCAACAGCTCTGGGGCAAGACCTCGACCGAGCCTTCGATGCTGTGTTTTCCCTCGATAACCTTGTCGAGATATTTGGAACCGGAGCGACATCCAACCGAGTTCAGCCCTTCTCCAAACACTTTCGAGAGAGAACACGCATAGTCCTCAAAACTCTGAATGCACACAGCAACCCCTACCTGTCTCAAGTCTTTTTAGGTCGCTATACCTCTCTCGCGCCTTGGATAGGATTGGAAAAGAATGACTATAAGGTCACTGTTGATTCCATTGAAGCAGATATGTTGACCGCAGTGAGGACCGTCGAGGCCGCGTCATACGACCTCATTCATCTATCCAATAGTTTGGATTGGCTTGGGCCAGACTCGGTGGAACAGATCCTTTCCCTCGCGGCGAGGGCGTTAAAAAAGGGAGGAGCGACGATCATTCGCCAATTGAATTCGACGGTCGATATTCCAGGCGCCAAGAGCGACTTTCAATGGGACCACAGTTTTGGGGATTCCCTGCTTTTGAAAGATCGCAGCTTCTTCTATCGGGCGATTTACGTTGGTTACAAGATATGACGGTCCATTGTTTTCACGCCGCGCCTCCTCCAGAACTACAGTCAGCGCTGTCTCAATTCGAGCTTCAATTCGATTATCCTCTCGGGGAAAGTGATCGCTTTCGGATTGATCACAGCGACGACTATAGCCGGTTTTTTCGTGCTATGGGCCGGGCTGCCATCTTTGTTGACGAGGAAAAGGGCGTTGTGCTGGGGGTCTTGTCTTGCTCACGACGGCGAATTCTCGACCCAGAGGGCAATGCGATCGAAGCGATCTATCTTTGTGACTTGAAGGTACAGGACTGTCCGAAAAAAGGGCGGGTCCTGCTTCGTCTCCTCAAGGCC
>JARGOJ010000781.1:1597-4628 GCA_029210225.1 Planctomycetota bacterium | reverse complement strand
GTTGGTTGTACGCCGATTGGTTGCAAAACGACATTCTTGAGAATAGCAAAGACAATGCCGTTCGAATAGCTCGACATATCCACTTTCAAATTCAACAGAAGTTCGTGGCAAAGCCTTTTCCTCCCAAGAATCAATCCTCTGATTCTACACTGCAAGAAACAAATGCGAAGCTCGGGGCCATTGATGATTTCGATCCAGGGCTGATCGATCTTGAGGGAAAACCCGAGTTAGGGGCTTTTGGAGACTTGAATCGAGACGAGTTAAAGCGTCTGAATATCATCGTGAGAGAAGCGATCACTCAGCAAGACATTGTCAACGTCTATGTCTTCGATGTCCGGGGTCACATCACCTATAGCACTGAACTGGCTGATGTCGGCTTCGACCTGAAAAATAATAAATACTATGACGACGCGCTCAAGGGAAAGATCAATTCAGTCGTCGTTGAGCGTGGCAGCCCGGTCGACATATCCAAGCAGCGCTTTGGTGTCGTGCTCTTGGAGACCTACGTCCCAATATACTCCGCCGAAGGTTCAATTATTGGAGTGATTGAGATTTATCAGGACGCATCAACGATGAAGAAGAATGTGAATCGGGGCATGCTTCATATTGGATTGGCCAGCATCTTAGGTTTTACACTTCTTACAGTGGGGCTCTGGTTTGTTGTAAGCGGCGCGCAGAAACACCTTGAAACTCGAACAACCGCCCTCATTCACACGAACCAGGAACTCACAGCGCTCTCAGCAAGCTTGGAGGAACAGGTTCAAGAGCGCGGCCGGCAGTTAAGTCGAGCTGAGACTCTGGCTAGCGTCGGAACTCTCGCGGCGGGAGTCGCGCATGAAATCAACAATCCAATCGCGACGATTGCGTCCTGCGCGGAAGGCCTTTTAAGAAAGCAACAGCGTGAAAAGGAAGAGCCTGAGTCGAGGTTGATTCACTACCTCAATCTGATAAAAGATGAAGCCTATCGAGTCAAAGGAATCACTCGAAACCTGCTCGATTTCTCACGCCCGTCAAACTCTCAAATGCGGGTGATAGACATCCGTGAGCCCCTCTCTGCGACGATGTCCGTTCTGGAGTTCCGCGCTAAGAAAGCCGGGGTTCAATTGGATTTCCAAAGCCCGGAACAAGAGATCATGATGCGAGGAGATCCGAACGCACTCAGGCAATTATTTCTAAATCTGACGCTTAATGCTCTGGACGCTTCGGAGTCTGGGACCAGGGTGCGATGGTCTTTGGCGCGTGATTCGGATCAGTCCATTCTTGTGACTTGCGAGGACGAAGGCTGTGGAATTGACGGCAAGGAAAGCGATCGGATACTGGAGCCCTTCTTTACAACGAAAGAACCAGGACAAGGGACGGGCCTTGGTTTATCGATCTCTCATACAATTGTAGAAACTCACAAGGGGACGATGCTCATAAAGAATGGACCTGAAAAGGGGGTGAAGGTGACTCTTCGCTTTCCGTCGGTTCATTCAAAGAGAGCACCCGAATCGGATGAGGGAGCTCTTGAATCGTGACGGCGAGGATGGATATCCGCAGCATCTTGTTCGTTGCTCTTGTCTTTGCTCCAGCCCTCTCGTTTGCGCAGGACAAGACAGCAACAGTGGATGACAAGCCGGCGTTGAAAAAAGAGCGAGCAGCCGAATCAGAGACTCGGGAGGACCCCGAAAAGAAAGAAGAACAAACCCCAGAAGAAGACCTGGGGGAATTCTCCGATTCAGACTTCGATTTTGACAGCCCTGAGAGCTTTGATACAGACTCCGTCGATTCCGAGCGGGGGTGGTATGAGATTCATGGCCGGGGAGACTTTTCATTGCAGGTCATCGACCCGAATGACCCCATTGAAAATCAGGACCGAATTGACATCGCGCTCTCCGAGTTGTCCCTCAATGTCCTCCTCTATCCCACAGAGTGGCTCCGCTTCCAGGTGGAGGTCGAGCTTGAGGCGGAGGAGGCAGAGATTGAGTTTGACCAAATTCACGGAACTATAACTTTTGCCAAAGGCCTCCCAGAGCTGCGCCTTGGAATTAATTATGTCCCTTTTGGAGTGGAGCAGTTTTACTACGCGCCGCCGCGCAATCCATTTATTAATCGCCCTGTGGCCTTTCGTCAAATCTTTCCCGGGACCTATCCCGATCTTGGAGTCTTTGTCTTCGGGAGCTATCGCTCCGACTATCTCCCAAAGATAAATTACAGCTTCTCAGCCGTTCTGGGATTACAAGGTCCTGACAGAGACGACCGACGGTCGACGGAGCTGAGGAACATCAACAACTTCGAGGACAACAATAAAGACTGGCAATACTCTGGGCGCGTGGGCATGGTCTTCTATGACAACGTGGATGATGCAAGCCGAACGCCGTTGTCTCTGGAGATTGGGCTCTCTTTTCTGTCCGGTATTTACGACGACGAGGATCGGAGAAGACTCTCTTTGGGAGGATTGGATATTCAATTGAGAGTCGCCGATTTCTATTTTGTCGGGGAACATGTTCGGGGCAAAGTCGAATTGGTTGACCCCGCTGGAACTCAGATACGAAGCGGCACTTATTATTGGCTTATGTATAAGAAGGTTCTCAAGAAGCGTTTCTTAGAGTCTTTTCACTTGGCCGCACGCTTTGGATTGATTGACCCCGATGACCGCTTTCGAACAGTCTTAGATTTAGAGCGTTACTCTCTCGTCGCTGGCTGGGAACCCTATAAGAATTTACTCTTTAAAGTTCAATTCGATAGAACTCGGGAGAGAGCCGAGCCCTTCCGTAGAAAACGCCAGGCGCTTCTAGTCCAGGTCGGCTTCAGTTTTTAATGCCAGCGGGTCGAAGTCTTCATTTAATCTGTGTTTTCAATGGTGGGGTTTTTGTATAGAATTGGGTGTTCATTCTCTGACTTATATCGAGCTGGAATTGTGTTGCCCCGGGCAGTATCAAAACCAAGGAGCAGCGCTGTCAGAGGAATTTAGTGACCAGGGATTTTGTCTCTTGCCTAATAATCCTAGTAGAGCAAAGATTAGTTTGTTTGGGAGTTTGCTGTCCGATGG
>JARGOJ010000781.1:0-1561 GCA_029210225.1 Planctomycetota bacterium | reverse complement strand
CAGTACCATTGCCCAGAGTGTGACGAGCTCGGTCAGGCAATCATAAAATTGACTGGTTACGAGCCCTGGTTTTATGTCTTTGCCTTTGTTGGGGGGCTCGTTGGATGCGCCGTTGGATTTGGAGTCACGGCTATCGCTGCGAGCCTGAATATGCCAGTGAAGGCTTTGTACCTGATCACCGTCGTTTCATTGATTCCAGTGTTTGTGATATTTGGGGTCGCGATGAGAATCGCGAAACGCGGTGGGAAATGTTATTGCAAGGAGTGTGGCTGGAAGGGCCCCATCGCCCTGGCTCGGAAATCGGGACGCTAAACGGCGCTTGAAACTCTCTGCACGAATACCTGAATGATCTATTTGACTTTTTCGCTTCCTTCCTTCCCTCTCTCCTTTAAGGAAACAAGAACAGCCCTTCACAGCACGGCGTGCTTTTGTTTTGCTTGGTCCTCAACAACTCTTCTATGACTCAGGAATCAACCGATCATGAACAGCGCCATCCTCCGACTTGGAACCTTTGTCATCATCTTACTTTGTTCTCCGAGCCTTCAATTGTCAGCTCAGGAAATGGATGCGAAATACGAGGGCAAGACCGTCAGTCAGTGGGTAAAGGACCTCTCTGACAGCGACGAGAGAGCACGAGTCAATAGTGTCATGGCTCTGGCGAGAATTGGTCCCAAAGCCGCGAAAGCTTCCGCGGGCTTGACCAAAGCATTAAATGACCGAGACTTCATTGTCCGGCGCTACGCCGCAAAAGCTCTCGTAAACATTGGGGCGGCCGCTGTGCCCGCCCTCAGTCAAGCGTTAGCAGTGAAGGATGATCACAGCCAAGAAGCGGCGTTGGATATACTCGCAAAGATTGGCCCGGGCGCAGCGCCAGCCGCTCCCAATCTTATTCAATTGTTAAAAAGCAAAGACGAGGCTGTCCGCGCCTCCGCAGCCTATGCCTTGGGGAAAATTGGAACGAAGGCCAACGCTGCGAAGAGCGCATTGCAGTCTTTATTGACGGACAAGAGTGAGTCGGTGCAATTCTCAGCGGCCTATGCTCTCGGCAAAATGGGAAGTGGTCAAGAATCTGTCGTCGCGAAGCTCGCCGAGGCGCTTCAGTCGCGCAAGTTTCGGAGGCGCGCTGATTCGGTGGAAGCCCTCGGCGGCATTAGAACTCAGGCCAAGAAAATCGTCCCGTTGATTGTTGAGGTCTTAAAGAACGATAAGGACCAGCGAGTTCGCGGTCGGGCGGCGGAAACCCTCGGCAACATGGGCTTGCCGTCATTTTCAGCTCTCAGTGCATTAATGAAAGATAAAGACTGGATTGTGCGGCTCTACGGGGCCTATGGTCTTGGCAAGATTGGTCCGGACGCAAAAGCAGCCATTCCGGCGCTCGTTGCGCTCTTGAAAGACGAAAATCCTCGGGTTCGAATCAATGTTATGGCTGCCCTGTGCCTTATTGCGCCGAAGTCAGATGCCGTTGTGTTGGCTCTCGCTGAGGCTAGCAACGATGAGGATAGAGGAGTTCGTCAATGGGTTGTCAGAGCTCTCGGAGACATGGGGCCTGCGGCTGCGAAGG
>JARGOJ010000780.1 GCA_029210225.1 Planctomycetota bacterium | reverse complement strand
TCACATTTATGGTCTCCCATTTGAAAAAGCTGAAAAAAAACGGGCGGGTCTGCGGTGAACGCGTACAATTTATGCTCGCAGGTTGATTCTCGCGAATGCTGCTTTTGTTATATTTCTGCTAGGAGTTTGTGATCGGCTTGACAGCGGTTGAAATCACGGCTAAACCGGATGGAATGAGAGAGGCTTTCATTAGTCCACGTCGTCTTAACCCGACGAATTCCAATACGGCAGGAGCATTTGTTGAACGGGCGCAGCCCTACTTCGACAGTGTGCGGCAAATCCCCGCTCAATTGACAAAATTGAGGGGAGCGAATCTTCACCCATCTATGCGTCTCAACCCTTGTCTTCCAGGCCCTTGCCCTGTCGAAGCCGAGCGGATTCAGAATCAAAACAATACTCAAAGTTTCGATGAATCATCTTCAGGTGATTTGTCTCTTTATGTATTGAATCCCGAGTCTCGAGTGTATGTGAGTTTGTTCAATCGAGGGAAGGAAGTCTATGGGATACAAGAGCGAAACCGTCGAACTAACGGTACCCCGGGATACATATTATCTAGCGTTTATACGCAAGGTCACGGGGGACTTAGCGAGGAAAGGTGGTTTCAGTGCTGAGGCTCTAGGCCAAATTGAAATGGCGATCGACGAAGCCTGTGCGAACGCAATTCTCTACCAATGTCCCTCGGGTTCCATGCTTGGACTTCGCGTTGAGCTTGGTGAAGAAGATTTCTGTATCACCCTCAAGGAGCGTGGTCGGCGCTTTGCATTTGAAGAACTTGGTGTCTTCAACCTCGATCAGAAGAATCAGTGCTCCGAGCCCGGTGGGCTTGGCATCTTCATCATCAAGAACTTCATGGACGAGGTCACGTACGAGCATCGTGAAGGAGTGGGGAACATCCTCCGCATGGTGAAATTTCGTCAAAGAGCTGCCGTTTCGTCCCACTACTAAGCCTTTCCACCATTGCAAACTCTTGTAAAACTCAACTTTTGAGAACGCTGTCTTTCTTCGATAAATATGTGGCGCTTTCCGCGCATAGCTCGAATCATTTGCAACGCGAGCATCCTGGCCTCCCACCAAGATTATGGTTTGCCTTGGTCTCATGGAGCCTTCATTGTCGAGCAACGCTCCAATCTCCTATCATTTTCTATCGGATCTTTTGTTTGAGTCCCCAAGTGAAAACTAGATTTTCCAGCGTCCCGTGCTCATTCTGCTCTATCCGTTCAGACTGACAATTCCCCTAAAGCTCACGATTTTTTACACTTCCTTGCCTTCTCCGGAGCGGAAAACTTTCCTTGGCAGAGCTTTCAGAGTGTTTTCGGAACTGGAGAGACTTAAGTGTCGTGTACGAACGCGGTGCTTCAAAACGGTTTATTTTGAGCCCCGATCCTGAACTGAATGAAAATGAATCAGCCTGTAACTCGAATAAGAGTCCGCTTTGATGAGACAGACCAGCAAGGAGTCGTTCATCATGGGAACTATATAAGGTATTTTGAGGTCGCTCGAATCGAGTTCTTCCGCTCCATTGGCTTTAGTTACAAAGCTTTTGAAGCAGAGGGATTTCGGATGGTCGTAGCGGAGATTCAGGTCAAGTATCAGCGACCAGCTTACTTTGACGATATCTTAGACTTGTTCGTCGATATAGAAAAAATGGGATCCGCGAGCTTAACCTTCAAGTTTCAAATCAAGCGAGATCAAGAGCCGATCGCTCTGGGTCAAGCAAAATTAGCCTGTCTGGGGTCGACCAATCGTCCCATTCGTTTTCCCGCAATCTTCAGGGAAGCCCTGAAGGCGGCAGCCTGTCAAAAAGGTGACTGATGAAGTTCAAAAGTCTTAGCCTCGTTTTCCTCGGCGCTCTGTTTTTCTGCTCTCCGGCTTTGGCCCAGAGTAAGAAACTCAAAGACCTGCAACGAGCGTATGAAAAGTATTCCCGCAATAAGAACTTTGTGCAGCTTGAAGCCGCCTGTAAAGGCATGGCCAAACTCTCAGACACCAAAGGCGTGAAGTTCCTCCTCAAAACAGGACTCGCAAGTCGGAGCCCCGACCACCACGAGGTGATACGGAAGTCTCTCGCCATATGCACCGAAAAGAAGTCTTTGGTGTTAATTGCGAAGGAGCTCAAAAGCTCGAAATCGCTGTCGGCGAAGCTGACGCTTTGTAAGGCGCTGCAGTCAATCGCGAGTAAGACCGCCTCGAATGCGCTGATTAGCGCGCTGAAGGCAAAGGAGGACGCTGTCAGAGCGGCTGCGGCCCGCGCTCTGGGCCGACATGCTCTTGGAAAGGACTCAGCGAGCAAAGTTCGTCGACTGCTTAAAGATAAGTCTTTGAGGGTTCAAAAGGCGGCAGCTGACTCATTGAACTCTATGGGCGTCGGAGTGAAGGGCTATGAGCAGGAATGGTCGAAATACGGCACTCCAAACAAAGTCTATGCTTCTGATGTGGCGATTGTCTTTGATACGACCTCCGATCTCTTTACCAAGCGTTATAAGAGCCTCGTTGAGCCCAAGGACAAGGATCCAAAGAAGAAAATTGAATCCGTCTCAGCGATGGACAACATGGTCACGATTCTTGGGGAGATGATGGTCAAGCTCACTCCAGAGAATCGCTTCGTGCTTGTGGGTTTCTCCTCAGGAACTCGCTACTTCGACCGGAAAAACCAGAAGGGTAGTCCCAGGACCTTGAGGAATGCCGTTGACTGGCTCAAAGCTCAGAAATTCAGCAAGGACGAAGACCGAGACATCCTCCGTGTGCTTCGCAGCGTGATTGACGCTGACACCGACGAGGTCTACTTAATCACAAGCGGTCTTCAAAGAGGCGGCTCCGACGATAAAGGCCCCGTTGTCGTCCAAAATATCACCGAGTTAGCCTTTAAATTCGGCGTGAAGCTTCACACCATCGCCATCGACGAGCCTCCGCTCAAGGCCCCAAGAAACGCTAGTGAAGAGCAGAAGGTGAATAAGAAATCGTATGACTTAAAGGACTTTGTTGAGGTTCTCGCGGTGAAAACTGGAGGTCATTCAGCCGTCTTTACACCGACTTTGGCCGACGATGGAGCGGGCCTTGATAAGAACGGAAAAGGACCGAATGGGGCTGGCGATCCAAAGACAGGCGGCTATAAGGCACCCGAGCCGGTCAAAGGGCGCCTCAGCTCGAAGCAAGTGGCTCAGATAAAGAAGGACATCAAAGCGGCGTTGGCCGATCCGAAAGCCATTAAATCCCAGGAAATTATTGAAGCTGTCGGAGCGCTTCCAGAAGCACAAATTGCCAAAATCTTCCTCAAAGAGATTGTTTTTGGAAAGTCGATTCGTATGTCGGAGAGTGCCATCAAAGGCCTCGGGAAGAATCCTCACCCGGACGTTGTGGCGGAGATCCTCAAGCGCCTCAAGAGTGAAAGAGACCCACGCAGACAAGTGATCCTCGTGCGTTGCATCTGGGCCCCGTCGGCAAACACAGCGGCGAAGCTGACCCCTATTGTTCCGAGGCTCGCCAAAGACGCACGACGACTGGCGCTAGAGTATCTGGCCTCTCGTCCTCCAGCCGAAGTCGCCCTCGCTAAGAAGACCTTTGCTCGCAAGTTCAAGGGACTGACCGGATGGAGCGCCGCATACTTAAAGGTCATTATGGGCACAGGCAAAATGCCAGTGATCGATATTCCCGACCGCGCATACCTTCCTATGAATTACTACGGTGACGGAGTTGCCTTCATCCTCGACCTCACTCGTGCGGCTCTCAAACCGCTTTGGCTTCCTGCTCCAAAGAAGGAGGAAGCCAAGAAAAAGGCCGAAAAGGGGAAGAAGAAAAAGAAGAAAACTCCTAAGAAGAGTAAGAAAGACAAAAAAGAGCCTGAAAAGAAGAAGAATAACGAGCCGATCAGCCATCTCAAAGCTGTTTGTAAAGAAATCGCTCGGGCCCTCTACACGCTTCAGAAGGACGGCGGACGAGCGCTCGTTCAAGAGCTTGGCGATAGTCCTCCGTCAACCTACGGCAAGCTTCGCCCTATGGATAGCAGCGCCATTGAGGGAATGGAGCGATGGGCCGGCAAGATTGCTCCCGTACCGGGCCGAGACTTGGTCAAGTCAATTATCAAGGCTTTGAGAAACCCTGAAGTTGAAGAGATCCATGTGTTGACCTGCGGCCTCCCGTTGCGGGCCGATATCAAGGAACTTGGTGAGGTCATTGATGCCATTCGCGCTGAGAATCGCGGGCGTATGGTGCGCATTCATATCACTGTGATCTTTGGAGTTCCGAGTGAAGACGCCCTCGGTGAAGAGGAAAAAGCGGAGCGAGTGGACGACATTGATCAGCTCACAGTGCTTTACAAGACTTTGGCTGAGGAGAATCGTGGGGTTTTCCGCCTGCGCAAGAAGCTTCCGCTTGTTCGCTTCAAGAAGCCGGAGAAGGGCAAAAAGTGATCGAGCTTCGATCAGGTTCTTTGCTGAAGGGGTCTCTATTTTTTGTCTCCTTGTTGTTCATCCTCCCGTCGTTTGTTCGCGGGGATGAATTCGACAAAGATAGGTCTGCTGGCAGCGCCCTTAGAAAAAAAGACGAGCGCCTGAAGAAGAAGTTTAAGGCTTACTCGTCTTCGAAGATTAAGGGCCTGATCCCCAAGCTGAAATCATGGCGTCCCAATGACCGCTTGAGA
>JARGOJ010000779.1:672-4642 GCA_029210225.1 Planctomycetota bacterium | reverse complement strand
GCCGCTTTTTTGGCGGGAGCCTTCTTGGCAGGATCCTTTTTCTTTGGAGCAGCTTTTTTAGCCTCCGCTTTTTTAGCGGGAGCCTTCTTCTTAGCAGCAGCTTTCTTAGCAGCGGCTTTTTTGGCAGGGGCTTTCTTCGCCGAGGCCTTCTTCGTCTTTTTTGCAGCAGGCTTCTTAGCCATGTTCAAAACTCCTAATGACTTTGTTCTTCAAAGTCTTATGCATCGATAATTGGTTTGTTTTGTCCTCACTTTGAGGAAACGTAATGAATTCTTGATTGATGTTGATCAACAATGAGAAGCGTTGAGAGACAATCTCCTTGAAAATGTCTTCACCATTGAGAGATCCCCTGAAAACAAGTGTTTTAGAGAGAGAGCGTCCTCTCAGGACAGCTCGCTTCAAAAGCGGGCCGCTCACTTGCTTGCTAAAGACCTTCCTTGACTCACCTTCTAAAGACGGCCGGGAGAATAGTGGTTCTCAGTGGCTCATCGTTCCCAAAGTTTTCAACAACCCTGTCACTCAGAGAAATCCCCAGAAACGGTTCTGGTCTTTCAAGAGTGGAACAACAATCTTTTCATCCTCAAAACTCAGCCCTTTGTGAAAAGAGCATATTATCCCTACGAGCACTACTCTTTGTGCTTGATGCCCTAAGGGAGAATTGAGGTTGTTTTGCTCAAAGTGCGATAAATGTACTGCTAACTCGATGGTGCAAATCTCAACAAAAATGAAGAGACACGAACCGAGCGCGAACGCGACACTTTAAAATCTTCCCCTGTCAGTAATTAACAGTTTCTTCTCATTCTTATTATCGAATTTCCGATGTCTTGTCAAACACTGCTGGAAGACAATGGGAGATTGAGTCCTTTAGCGGGTTACAGCGTGTCGGCGAAGTCATTGCTAGACGTTTTTCTTTGAAAAAATAACGGACTCGTTCGCCTAAGTGTCTTTGTAGCATTGGTTTATGGCGAAAGTTTTTCGGTTTTTCTCAGGTCGTGACTTTCGATCCAGGTCGCGACAAGTCCTCTCTGTATATGAATCAGCACGGCTCACCGCCCCTCTCAATAATTGTTCTCTCGTCCACATCTCCGAAACCTTGCTGCGATGTGCGACAATTCGCGACAAAGGATTTTTAAGTGCTTTGCATAAATGGCTTTATGGGATTTCTGTAACGGACGGTCCCTGCCCTGGGCAATGCTCCTCCTGCTTTGGTTCAACTCCCAATCAGAATCATCCAAGGAGACTTAGCGCAATTATTGTCAAAATTAACGATGTCTCGAATGTCGCTTTTCATGGCTCTCTGCGTGATTTGCGACCCAAAGAAAAATTCGTCCTTAATACTTGACAATTGTTTGGCCCCCGATCAACGGAAATCGCCGCTTTTCCAGGGCGATCTCAGCCCTCGACTTTTTGATCTCTTGAATGAAGCATCCATTTTTCCTCCAAAAGCCTTTCCATTCCCCCTCATGCCAAGGCCACCAGAGGCCGATGAACACTGTAGCAACACGCTTCGCAAACACTTGCTTCACACTGAGGGAATGGTCGATGGAATACAAAGAAGACGCGGTCCTATGCCAATTATTACTTCGCCAAGATCTCGTCGACGTCGAAGATCTCTCGCTTTGCAAGCAACTGCAAAAAGAAGATATCGAAAGCGCTCGTGACCCAAGACGCCTCCGACAGCTCCTCGTCGACCTCGATATCCTCGAACCTGAAGAGCTTGAAGCCGCCCTCATGGAACAAAAAGGCAGCGACTCCTCCCGACTTCGCCGCAAAAAAACGGAATCGACACGGCACAAAATTCGCCCCTCCTCTCGTCATAAAAAACTCGAACGAGAGGTCATTGGACCCTTCCAAATCATTGAGAAAATTGCCGCTGGAGGAATGGGAGCGATTTACACCGCTCGTGATCGACTGACCGAAAACACTGTTGCCCTCAAGGTCCTCACCGCCGATAGAAACGAAGCCATCGACTCTGAACGCTTCCTCAGAGAAGCGCGTATCGCCTGCACCCTCAAGCATGACGGCCTCGTCCGCGGCCTAAGCTTTGGCAATGACGCCGGCCTCCCCTTCTTTGCCATGGAATTAATTGAAGGCGAAAGCCTTAAAGCAAGGTTGCTCCGCGAAGGACCCCTCAAACCCGTGATTGCCCTGGACATCGCCCTCAGAGTCAGCCGCGCCCTCGCTTATCTCCACGAACGAGGCATCGTTCACCGAGACATTAAACCCGAAAACATCATGCTTGGATCGAACGGACAAGTGAAGCTCTGCGACCTCGGACTGGCCCGCGAAGTTGACATGATGACCACCGTCACTCAGACCGGTCAAACCGTCGGAACACCCCGCTATATCTCCCCAGAACAAGCCCACGGGAAGAAGGATATCGACGCCCGCGCTGACATCTATTCTCTCGGAATCACCTTCTTTCACATGCTCACGGGCCGGCCACCATTCACCGATATCAGCGGCATTGTTGTTCTCAGTCGCCACCTCTACGACCAAGTGCCCTCCATTCGTTCACTGAAACCAGAGCTCGATAAAGGCCTCGAAAATATTGTTCGGCAAATGACCCGCAAGAAGCGGGAGGACCGCTACCCCCATGCGAACGAGCTTGTTGGAGATCTAGAAATCGCCGTCCAAAACGCCCAGCAAAAAAGAAAAGCGCGACGTCTCGCCTCCTGCCCATGAAAGTTCCCCGGGATTTTCCACGGCCAATCCTCAACGCCTGGCGCTGAACATGCTAATCTTTGCCGTACTTGATTCCGGCTGGCATAGCAAAAGGTTTTGCATGCGGAGGGCGCTGTTTTGGCCGAAGACTTCGAAGAACGTAAAAAACTCGAAGATGAAGATCTCGTCCCGATTTCCTCATTAGAAAATATTCAAAACGATCTCGCCGATAGCCTCGACGACGATAAAAAACTCGCTCTCTTCGAAGCCGAAGTCGAGCAAATCGCCAATTCCATCCCCGTCATTAAACCGTTGAAGGCCCACCCAGCGGTTACGCTGCTAACCTTCTTCACCCTCCTGGGCTTCGGCTTTCTCGGCATTGGATCGTCTTCTCCCCTCGTAAATCCACCGGACAAAGACTTCCTCAAAGACGGCAAAGCGGCCCCGGTTGAAATTGACTTCGAAGCGGAAGCCTTTCACGAAGCCAAAAGCGCTGATCTTCAAGTCGAATTTAACTACGAAGCAAACCTCTCCAAAGTAACTTTCTCAGGCACCGAAGGCGGGAAGCGGTCAGAGCCCGAGATCCTCTTTGAGGGCGCTCGAAGCCTACGCCTGGAGATCAAGTCGGAGGACGACGCAGAAGACTCTCTCGAAGGCCTCATCGATCAAAACGCTCTTCGCCTTCTCGATGACGGAATCCTAGTTCGCAGAGATTTTCTCGACGGCATGCTCTCCTCTGATACAACAATTCTCATCGGGAAAGATGAAGAAGGCAAAGACCGACGCTACCTCGATTACATCGTCGAAATTAAAAACAACACCGACGATGACATGACCTTCAATTACACCCTAACCATATTAGAAGGTCTCACACTCCCCTTCAAAGAAGGCCCATACATTGGCTCTGTGGCCTTTGTAACCGACGAAAACGGCGAGCCAAAAGTCGAACGCATGGACTTCACCAGAGAGCACTTTGGTGACTTCCGAAACCCCCAAGCCATCGCCGCAATGACACGCTACGGAATGGTTGGCCTCAAAGTCGTCGACCTCGGTGAAATCAAAGGGAAGCTCAAGGGAAAGATCCCCGTTGGGCAAAATCCAAGCGGCCTCGAACTCAATATGTCTATGGACCACGAGCGCTTGTCTCTCCCCAAACGCTCCAAGCTTCGTCACCACTTTCGCCTCTTGCTCGGTCAGCGCTCAGCCTGGACTTTAGCTGGTCACGGAGAACCTGACCTCGGTCCGATCACCTCCGATTCCTGGCCCATCAATCACTTCTTCCGAGAACTCGAACTCGACTTCCTAA
>JARGOJ010000779.1:0-662 GCA_029210225.1 Planctomycetota bacterium | reverse complement strand
GCTTTCTTACAACGATCCCAAGCCAGGGCCTCGCGCTTTTGTTAATTGGTATTCTCACGGCGATGTTACTCCGCCCCATGAATATGACCTCGAACTGGTCCGCCAATCGCATGGGATCGATTCGCCCTGTCACCGCTCATCTCAATAAGCGTCGAGGCGAAGTTATTCGCAGCCTCAAAGACCACAAGAACATTAAAGCCGCACGCAAGCTGGTGAGTGAGAATGCGGCGCGGCTCTATAAAATCCACGGTATCCGCCCAGGCCTTGGCTGCCTCATGTGGATCGTGATCTTCCCGGTCCTCATTGGTTTCTACAGCGCGATCAACACCGGCTGCGCCCTCAAAGGCACAGAGTTCCTTTGGATTAAGGACCTGGCTTTGCCAGACAACTTCTATCCACTACAGGAACCTCTTATTGATATTGACCTGCTTCGAGGAATGGCCAACGACCCCAACGTCACCATGCCTCCTTACAGCTTCAGCTTCACCTTTTTCAAAATGGACTCAATCCATCTTCTACCCATTTTGCTCTATACCTTGCCCTGGGTTGAGACAATCATCCTGCGCCTCATGGGTATCAAGGCGCCCTTCCGGGTCCTCACGACGCTGATCTTCTTTGTCATATTTATGTGGTTTTTCTATAGCTTGCCAGCGGGGGCTCAC
>JARGOJ010000778.1 GCA_029210225.1 Planctomycetota bacterium | reverse complement strand
TTCAAGCCTTCCGGGCCCATGAATACTGGCGTCTATCAGCGGAATTCAAAGAGAGGGACCCAACTTAAGCGAAGCTCGCTCCTGTCCCACGATTGTGGCCTTCAACAGTCAAAACAAAGATCAACTCCTTATCGCCGGCGGATCCCGCCTCGTCGGCCGCACACCACTCACCCTCGATAGCACAGATATCCTTGACTTAACGACGCTTCGTATCAGCGCAGGCCCGCAAATGAACGCCCGCCGTATGTGTAGTAAAGCCGTCAATATCGGCAACGGACAAGTCATGATCGAAGGCGGCTGGACAGGTCTCAATCGTCCTCAAGGGCTAAGCCCCGTGAACCCAGAGCTCTTCGATATCCAGAGCCAACAGTTCCGCGCCATGAGCTCCCCCGCTCCTCGCGCCGACAATACTCTCACAATGCTCGGATCAACCCCCGTTTCTATTGGTGGACGCCTCGATACAAGTTCGGCGACCAGCACCGTCGCGAAGTTTGCAAACTCACAATGGGCCAACGCCCAGAGCACCATCGTCGAGGCCCGTTGGTCTCACCGGACAATCGAACTCGGCGGCGAGCTCGTTGTTATCGGCGGTCGCAATGGCAGCGCCGCGCTCAGTAGCACGGAGATCTTCAACAACTCTAGCGTCTTCGCTGGAGCATCCCTCGTGACTGCCCGCTCCGCTCACACCGCCACACGCCTACAAAACGGCCAAGTGCTTGTGACCGGCGGAGAAAACACCGCAAGCATTCCTTTGAGCGCCACCGAGATATTGGCGGCCAATGGCGCCTCCGTCCCCGGTTCAACGACAGTCATTCCCGCCCCTGGACAAGGCTCAGGCACTGGCACCGTGACCCCGGGAACCGGCACAGCCATCCCTGTGATCTCCACAATGACTCCTAACTCAGGTCCTGTTGGAACCGTCGTCACCCTGAACGGAACAGGGTTCAGCACAACGCTGACAAACAACAGCGCGGAGATTGGCGGAATCCCTGCCACTGTCACCAACGCAAGCGCCACGCAATTGACCATCGTGGTTCCAAACGGCGCGACAACCGGCCCCGTCGCCGTCTCAGTAGGCGGTCAAGCAGCAAGTGGCCCCGTCTTCACTGTCACAACAGGATCAGGAAGCACCGGCACAACAGGACCTCGTCCGGACATCCTCTTTATCGTTCCAAACGCCGCTCCGGCCTTTGTTCCTGTCGCGATTACAGGACGGAACTTCGGAACAAGCCCAAAGGCCTTCTTCAACGGCACTCCTTCCATCAATATTATCTCTCTCAAGCTGATTACGCTTCCGTTCATTGGCACTGTCCATGAGCTTGTCACCCTCGTTCCACCAGGAGCCACAAGCGGCGACCTTGAAGTTGAGGCCAACGGACAACGCTCCGCGGGAGTCCCTTTCACAGTCAACTGAGAAAGCGTCCCACTCATAAGAGAATAATTCACGAAGTCATGGCAGAACAAACCGGAGGCGCGGCATATCCCGCCTCCGGTTAACCTTTTTAAAGGGTGCCAACTTGACGAGAACGCCCATTCAAGGAACCATCATCGGGTCTTCAAAACTCAAGAAAACAGAATGCGAGCGATGAACGATTCATTTCGCCTCATGGACTGCGCCAAAAGCGGCGGCTGAGCGGCTAAACTCAGTCCGGTGGACTTAGGCTCAGTATTAGGGCGCTTGCCCAAGGTTCAAAACGCCGACCTGCTGGTCGGCACCGAAACTTTTGACGACGCTGGTGTTCTTCGATTGGACGCCGAGCGCGCTCTCGTTATGACGGTTGATCTCATCACCCCGGTCAGTAATGACCCATACATTTTTGGTCAGGTCGCAGCCGCCAACTCCCTCTCCGATGTATTCGCCATGGGGGGCACCGTCACGGCTGTTCTCAACGTCTGTTGCTTTCCAGAAACACTGCCGACCGACGTCATGGCTGAAATCCTCAAAGGAGCCCAGAGCAAAGTCGCGGAGTGCGGCGCGATTCTCCTTGGCGGGCACACCGTCGAAGATGAGGATCTAAAATTTGGGCTCAGCGTCACCGGCTTCGTTCACCCGGACAAGATCCTGAGGAATGTGGGGGCCCAAGTTGGAGATGCCCTGGTCCTCACCAAACCGCTTGGCACTGGGGTTGGCATCTCCGCTGAAAAAATCGCCATTATGGATAAAGCCCACCACGACGAAATGGTGGCCCATTTGGCGGCCCTCAACTTCATCGCCTCCCAGGGAGCCCTGAAATATGGGGCCCACGCCGCAACAGACATCACTGGATTCGGTCTCGCAGGCCATGGCTTTGAAATGGCCAATGGGGGCCCTATCAACCTCCGTTTTGAAATCGACAAGCTCCCGGTTTATTCTTGGTTTGAAGACTATTGGACCAGGGGAGCCCGTACGAAAGTCACTCCAGCTAACCGCCGTCTTGTTGGGGAACACTTGATCGCTCCGGCTGACACGCGGGAGCTTGACTATGAGTTATTCTGTGACCCACAGACTTCTGGAGGCTTGCTCATCGCCCTACCCGCTGCACAAGCCGAGGCTTTGGTGGAAGACTTGAAGAGCCAAGGCCTCAGCGCGACATGTGTTGTCGGTGAGGTTGTCGAAGGCACTGGATGCGTTGAGTTTGTAAACAGCTAAGGATTGTTAGTTCCCATGGCGCGAAAAAAGAGCAGCGGCGGACAAGCCGCGACGGACTTCACTCGAATCCTCAAAAGGGATGGGCTTAAGTCAGTCTATTTGGTCGCAGGCCCCGAAGACTTCCTGCGCCGTGATGTGGTCCATCAGATTCGCAGAAGCGCCTTTGACGGTGAAGAAGACAGCCCCTCCCTCTCTGAATTTGACGGATCCTCAGCGAGCCTCGCCTCGGTCCTCGATGAAGCTCGAACCTTGCCGTTCTTAGGTGGAGGCCGCCGCGTTGTTGTCGTTTTGAAAGCGGAAGCCATGCTCACGCCGGCCCCGGCATCGGCTTCGAAACAACGGCAAAAAGACCGAGATCAAGAAATCGAAGCGCTGCTCCGCTACGTCTCCGCTCCAGTCGATAGCTCCACTCTCGTCCTCGTCTCTACAGGGCTCGATAAGCGCCGTAAAGCCTCGAAAGAACTCCTAAAGAAGGTCCCTTTCATCTCTTGCGATGCCCCAGGAGCCCCTGAGCTGCGACGTTGGATCGTTGACCTTGCGAAGAACCCGCCCTTTGGACCGGGAGCGGCCGATATGCTCATTGAACGCTGCGCCGGGGGTCAAATTGGCCTCGGCCAGCTCTCCTCAGAAGTTAAAAAGCTTGAGAGCCTCGCCAGCGGCAAGAAGTCGATTGATCGCGAAATGGTCGAGAGCGTCGTCGCGGAATCCCACTCAGACGGCTTCTTCGACCTGCTTGGTCCCATGAACGGCGGTCGCGTTGAGCAGGCTCTTGAGATGATCAACAACATGATTCGAGACGGAGCACGAGATCGAAACGGGAAGGTCATTTTAGACGTCAGCGCTATCACAATCATGGCTGTGGGCGCCATATCCTGGGACTTGCGCACTCTATGGAAGGCGTTCTCACTTGTCAAAGAGGGACGCAACCAGCGGGAGGCCAAAGCGGCCCTAAAAACCTACAAGGCGGACGAATACTTCCGCCGCGCAAAGAAAACGACTTTGCGGGGTCTGTCGGCTCGCCATGACGCGCTGCGTAAGGCGGATAGTGGGGTTAAGGGTTATGCGCCTCCTGTCGAGAACCTCATCAACCTTGTCCTGACTCTGTCCCTCATAGCGCGCCATGAGAGTCGCTAAGCCATGTCTGAGACCCCCAAAGATCCTATCGAGGACCCCACTCCCAACGAGCCCGACCAAGAAGACAGTTCAAAAGGTGAGCCCGACACTAAGCAGGACAGCGCTGTGGAAGACACTGACCCAGCGCAAGATTCTCAGATAGAGAGTCCAGCCTCTTCGGATACCCAAGTCGCAGAGCCCGAGCCAGCAGTGGCATCGGAGCCGGCGTCCCAAGCCGAGCTGAATCCTGCTCTGTCCTCAGAGCCCCAAGTTTCGACCACTGAGGACAGCGGCCCCGTCGCCCCCGACATCCCCGCGGACGCGGGTCCTGACCCTCGCAATGTCCAAAAGCTCTGGCTCTTCCGTTTGGCCGCGTTGCTTATACCAATACTGTTGGTTGAAGGAGGATCGAGGCTTTACTGGAGCGTTGCGATCTTTCAATTTACAAGTGAAGAGGACATTCAAAACGAGCTATTTTTTAAGGGGAAATGGGACAAGAAGCTGCCCTATGTCTTCACTCCGAACACGGATAGCAAGGTCGCGAAGACACCGACTCACATCAATAATATAGGCTATCGAGGCGAGGAAGACGTCGTCGTAAACACTCCCTATCAAGGGCTTCGCGTGCTCTGTGTCGGCGACTCCGTGACCTTCGGATATTGCGTTAGCGGGAATAAGGCCGCGTATCCAGCGGTGCTTGAGCAGAAACTTCGTCAGCGCAAGATACGCTGTCAGGTCATAAACGGAGGCATGCCGCGTTATCGTTCAGATCACATGCGCTTCATGTTCGAGCAGAGCCTTCCTATCCTGAAGCCTCAGGTGTTCATCGTTTTGGGTGGTTGGAACGACCTCAACGACCATGTTCTTCGTCCCAAATCCGGCGCGTCCTCAACCCTTAAG
>JARGOJ010000777.1:3724-4645 GCA_029210225.1 Planctomycetota bacterium | reverse complement strand
CTAACGGTCAAGTCGTGGAGTGATTAAGTGATCGATTCACGAGTTAGAACTCTGTTTGAAACTTACATTGAATTGGTGTGGCTGTGGACAAAATTGTTCGGCAAATGGAACGGAACCCAGACTCTTTCGTAGATCCCCAGAAACTGGCGTTGGAGTACACACGTTCAGCGCGGGACATTGAAGCGTATCTCATGCTCTATGATCACGGCTTTGTAGAAAGTGGAGATCCCCTTGCGAGACGGTTAGCTCGACAGCTGTTTCAAAAACAAAAAGAGTGGCTTTCTGATTCTCCAATGAACGTGCTTCCGCGGTGGACCTTTCAAGAGACTGTCTTCGATCCCTTTCTTCGTTCGGATCAAGAGCGAGCGGCACACTCTTCTGGAGCATTCCGTGACGAGAACAGCGAATATTCCCGAGACATCGCCCTAGACGCTAAGAAACCTGCGCTTGAAGTCGAGATCATGGCGTCCCTGTTTCCTCAACCGATTCATCCTCAGCTCTTTGAAAAGTTAGAAACGCTGCGAACGCTGAAGTTGGCGCACTTTGATCGGGAGGTCTTAGGAAAGCTGAAACTCCCTGCTCATCTTACTCACCTCGATCTTCTCCACGAAAAATTAACGGATGATTGCCTGAGAGTTCTATTCAATCAACAACAAATAGAGAGACTCAACCTGAGCTCTCGCAGGCGATATTCACGGGAGAATCCAAAGTTGAGTATCAAGGCCCTCGGTGAGCTCGGGGCATGGGGAAATCTGAGGCACCTATCAATGACTCACCTGGGAATTGACAACCAGACGCTCGGCAGAATTGTTCAATCCGCGAAACTGGAATCTTTAGCGTTGGACGAAAGCTCTACTATTTCCTCAAAGGGCTTGTGCGCGCTCGCGAATTGTCCAAGCCTTCGATCGCTCTCTCTTGAAT
>JARGOJ010000777.1:0-3714 GCA_029210225.1 Planctomycetota bacterium | reverse complement strand
GGGTTCAAGACTTCTCTGCACTAAAAGAGCTGAAGTGACTTCAGCATTTGCGCTTGGGCTTCATGAATTCCAAGATCTTTGACGTCTTCGAAGGAATGCCGAATTTAAAGACTCTTAGCCTCGATTTTATAGATGCTGACTCAGTGGATTTGACGAGGCTTCTCCCTGCAAAAGGTCTTCGAAAGCTTCGCCTCGTAAACCACGGGAGCTGCGGCGAGGGTCTCAAAGCGTTGGCGGGGTTCGCTCAATTGGAGCGTTTGGAACTCGAGGGCATTTCTCTGCATGGAATAGACTTGTCGCCACTGACGGCCCTAGAAAACCTAAGCTCACTGGCTTTGGATGGCTGCGAGCTGGTACTTGAAGATATTAAAGCTCTCCCAGATTGTTGTGAGTTAACAGAGCTGACGCTTAGACATAATCAATTTGAGGTTGAGAACCTGGAGTTCTTCCGGCACTTTGTTGGCCTTGAATCGTTAGACTTACGTCAGAATTATCGCTTTGATCGTAGCTCTGTGAACATCTCGGACTTTTCGTCTTTAAGAAATCTCCGCCGCTTATGGCTCTCTAGTAAATACGACTGCGAAGCTGGGTATCGGCGAGGCGTCTTAAAGTACCTACCGAAGGCAACACTTTTCTTCGATGTCGATTGAGGGGGACTCGGTCTCACAGAATTGCCCGTCTGTGTTGACAAAGTGGGAAATCTGGATGATCGAGGGCACGTTCCCAGAGTATCAAGAGAATCGAGCAACGCGGTCCGTCAGCAGAAGCGATCCTACGTCGTAGGGAGATTAAAAAAGCGAAGGATTTGTGTTTCAAGATAGAAATCGTTATCTCGATAAGTCTATTGAAATGACCCGTTTCCGAATCGCTGGGCCGATTTCATAGAGAATATATCGTTTAACGACTCTATCTGATTAGAGCTTCCACGCTCCCTCTGTTAAACTTCGAGGACGAAAGAGCTCGGCGCAGCTGGTCGCTTTGTTGACGATAGAATGCAAGTCTCGTCGGCGAGAGACCCTCAGGGATTCAGAGAATCTCGAATCAATATTCGCAAGTATGAACGAATTTGTTAGTTGAGTTCACTCATTGACGTCAATTCCTAAATTGGAGACAGGATTTTATGGACGCTGAAAATCAGGCGAACGGAGCCCCACGAAGCAATCGTGATTGGTGGCCGAATCAATTAAACCTAAAATTGCTTCACCAACACTCTCGCCTCTCAAACCCGATGAGTGAGGACTTTAACTACGCTGAGAAGTTTGAATCCCTCGACCTGGACGCGCTGAAGAAGGATATTGAAGAGGTTATGACGACCTCACAAGATTGGTGGCCAGCGGATTACGGGCACTACGGTCCGCTATTCATTCGCATGGCTTGGCACAGCGCTGGCACTTATCGCATTCATGATGGTCGCGGAGGTGGGTCTTCTGGGACACAGCGCTTCGCGCCGTTAAATAGTTGGCCCGACAACGCCAACCTCGACAAGGCGCGTCGACTCCTCTGGCCTATCAAACAGAAATATGGCCAGAGCATTTCCTGGGCCGACCTCATGATCCTCGCGGGAAACTGCGCGTTGGAGTCTATGGGATTCAAAACCTATGGTTTTGGCGGGGGGCGCGAGGATATCTGGGAGCCCGAAGAAGACATTAACTGGGGTATGGAAGACACTTGGCTTGGGGACAAACGATACAGCGGGAATCGGGAGTTGAAGAGGCCTCTTGGCGCTGTCCAAATGGGACTGATTTATGTCAACCCAGAGGGCCCAAACGGGAACCCTGATCCCCTAGCTGCAGCTGTCGATATTCGTGAGACCTTTCGTCGCATGGCCATGAACGACGAGGAGACCGTCGCGCTGATTGCTGGGGGACATACCTTCGGGAAGGCTCACGGGGCTGCGAACGCGGATAAGCATGTGGGTCCAGAGCCCGAAGCGGCGAGCATTAAAGAGCAGGGGCTGGGATGGAAGAACAGCTTCGGCAGCGGTAAGGCCGGCGATACGATTACGAGTGGCTTGGAAGGCGCTTGGACCAAAGATCCGACAAAGTGGGATAACAACTTCTTCGAGAATCTATTTGGTTATGAATGGGAGCTGACAAAAGGACCTGGGGGGGCCGCGCAGTGGACTCCAAAATCTGAGGACGCGGCCAATTCGGTGCCAGACGCCCATGACGCATCGAAAAAACACGCTCCCATGATGCTCACTACAGACCTTTCCTTACGGGTCGATCCCGCTTATGAAAAGATCTCTCGGCGTTTTTATGAGAACCCCGAGCAGTTTGCCGAGGCGTTCGCCAAGGCGTGGTACAAGCTGACTCATCGCGACTTGGGGCCTCACTCTCTGTGTCTCGGTTCTATGGCCCCCAAGGTCCCGGAGATCTGGCAGGATCCTGTTCCTGAAGTCGATCATGTATTGGTGGACGATGCTGATATCGCTGCATTGAAGAGTGATATTCTGAATTCAGGACTATCCATAGCCCAGTTGGTGTTCACAGCTTGGGCCTCCGCTGCGAGCTTTCGTGGGACTGATAAGCGCGGCGGGGCCAACGGTGCTCGCCTTCGTCTTCTGCCTCAAAAGGACTGGGCTGCGAACGATCCGTTTGAGCTCGAAAAGGCGCTGGTCATCCTTAGCAGGGTCCAGGACGATTTCAATAAGGCAGCGTCTAGTGATAAGCGCGTCTCTATGGCCGACCTCATTGTTCTCGGTGGCTGCGCCGCTATTGAAAAGGCGGCGTCGAATGGGGGACAAGCTATCACTGTCCCATTCTCCCCAGGACGAATGGATGCATCTCAAGAACAGACAGATGTCGAGTCCTTCGCGGTCCTTGAGCCTCGCGCCGATGGTTTTCGCAATTATCTCAGTGACGGACAAGCGCAAAGGGCGGAAGAGCTCCTGTTAGAGAGAGCGCATTTTCTAAACTTGACGGCTCCAGAAATGACCGCATTGCTCGGCGGGCTCCGTGTTCTAAATGCCAATACCGGGGCGTTGCAACATGGTGTCTTCACCGATCAGCCAGAGACCTTGACGAATGACTTCTTTTTAAATCTGCTCGATCCAAAGATTGAATGGACCGTGTCCTCGGACAGTGAAGATTTATATGAAGGCAGGGATACGGGGACTGGGGAGCATAAGTGGACAGGAACCCGGGTTGACCTTGTCTTTGGTTCGAATTCACAATTGCGGGCCATTTCAGAGGTTTATGCTTGCAGTGATTCCGCAGAGGCGTTCCGACGAGATTTTGTCGCGGCTTGGACGAAGGTCATGAACAACGATCGCTTCGATCTAAAATAACTGAACCCGCCACAGAATTCCTATGGGCCGCGATAGTGATGACGACAGTCACTATCTCGGCTCTTTTCAATAGAATGGAGTCGATCAAAAAAGGCGGGGAGCTTAATGGAATGTTAGAGCCAGACTGCGGCGATGGAGAGCCAAACGCAGGCGCTGAAGTAGGGAGTCATCCATGAGACTTCTTGTTTCCAGACAGACCAATCCCCCGTTGACTTCCGTCTCGTCGTCGCGTCTCGGAGTCCGGCCAGGATTCCAAGCACCCGTTCTCCGCTTTGGATAGCTTCGCGTCGTCTCCTAAAGTACATTGGGACATCGAGAACAAGCATAACGAATGCGCCCATTGCACAGCCCACAACCCCCAGAGGCAGCAGGGCCGTGTAGATTCCTGTCCCAGGCATTGCAATGATGAAAACAATGGCCAATAG
>JARGOJ010000776.1 GCA_029210225.1 Planctomycetota bacterium | reverse complement strand
GTCAGGAGTATCCAGGGCTCCAACGGGCTGATCCGATGACGGCCTGAACAGACGAGAACTCGCGACTTTTGGGAGCAGTGGCTTTACGGCGCCCGGTTGGTGCTGTATCGTTGCTCTGAGCCCAACACTATGGAGGATGGATGTCTAATTCCAAGCTTCTTTCAGGGGATGAAGTGATTCGTCGACTGAAGCGAGGAGAGACGATTTGGAATGCCCACATCGGCACATTGAAAATTCGAGGCGACTTGTGTTGTGGCCTCTTTATTCGCAATTCAACAATTGAGGTTCTCGATTGTTCTGAGGCGCGTTTCACCGCGGCCGTTGAATTGGACGGCTGTCGCGTTATCAAGCGCGCCTACTTCAAGAAGTCAGTCTTTGAACAGCAGAGCACATTTCGCCGCGTTCAATTTGAGGGCGGCTGCGATTTCTCCGGAGCGATTTTTGATAAACGGACCCATTTCAACCTCGCCGTTATTGTCGGCTGGTCAACCTTCGAGAAGGCGCAATTTCGTTGTCGCACACTCTTTTCCAAGGCTCACCTGAAGGGCGAAGTGGTCTTTCGCGACTGCATCTTTACAACAAAGAGTCCTGTCGCGGAGCAAAGCAATAAGTTCAGCTTCAATGATATGACCTGCGATTTCCGCGTTCATATGCAGGGCTGTCGCTTTGATGACAACGTCACCTTCACAGGCACTCGATTCTGTGATGTCGCCGATTTTGAGGGTGCTGTTTTTAAGCGCCACGCGCGTCTAAAATATGCCCAATTCATGCGCAACGTAACCTTTAAGTCGGCCAGCTTTGAAGGACAAATGCATCTCAACGGAACCACCACAGAGTGCGACCTGCTCTTTGAGGAAACCCGTTTTTCAGGCTTAATCAATCTCCAGGCCATGTATGGTCAACGAAACGTCGACTTCCATAAATCCATCGTCGGCGAGAACAGCAGCTTTCAGATAGAAAAGGCCCATTTTAGTCGACTCCTGATTGACAGAGAGCGGATTGAATCTCACCTGGAGAGCGTTCGGCAGAACGACCCCGAAACCGCTCGAAAAGAGTTCGGACTTCTAAAGCACAGCTTTCGAGAAATCAATGCCTACGCCGACGAAGATTGGGCATACCTCATGGAGAAGCGCATGGAGCGCTACACAATTCCCATGGGGCGTGATAAGCCCCTCTGCTCTCTCAAACGCTTCGGCAACTGGTTGGTCCTCGACCTCGGTTGTGGTTACGGCACGCGCCCCGGCAACGTCTTCTTCACCTCCCTCATCCTCCTCGCTTTCTTCGCCGCCGTATACTACTTCTCCGGTGGAAAGTTCACTGGAACCGTCGATGGGAACGGTCACGTTTCCATGTTTGAAGCTCTAGAATTGTCATTTCGTATTTTCACGAATGCCGAAGTGAGTAGCGCGGAGCCGGCAAGAAGCAGTTGGCTGAAATACGTCATGATGGCCGAATCGTCCCTTGGCTTCTTCGTGATGATGGTCCTGGTCGTGACCTACAGCCGAAAAGTGATTCGCTAAATAATTGGAGTTAAGTTCAATGCTGAGTCGCTATCACATGAAGCGAGGGGTGAAGAAGGAGTTTTTGCCCTCGGGGCTGCGGCAAGACACTCGGAAGCACACCCGCCATATACTTCGTCCCCCTGCTGAGCTAGTTCAGAAATTTTTGGGAGCTCATTCCAATCTGAGCTGGGACGAGTTTACTCGGGAGTATTTGCAGTGCATCACTCAACGCTACGTTGAAGACTCGGCAGCCTTCGATACCTTGGCCGAGCTCGCCCGCGTGAAGAATGTCTTCCTGGGTTGTTCCTGTCCGACGACGGCCAATCCCAAAGTCAATCATTGTCACACTTGGCTGGCTTTGGAGTTTATGAAAGCGCGATACTCGGATTTAGAGGTCCGTTTCCCCGATATTGAAGCGACGTAGTGAGAATCGCTGTTACAGCGCGACGGTGTTAATTGGGGAATACGTCGCGGAATTTCTTAACGAATGATTTTTTAGCTTTGAACAGAATCCACGGCGCGACTTCGCTTTTAAATCCGAGAGCCTTTGCTCTTTGCAACAAGCTTAAGACCCGCCTCGTTGAGACTTTGCTGAGCTGACTCTCGTCGAGCGCTCTTGCCAGGACGAGCTCTCGGAGGCCCAATTGTCCGAAACGGCTCTTGTTTGGCATGCGGAGCAATGGGTTTAGACGGCTGACGCACTCGTCAGGGGCGTTTGAGAGCAAGAGATGAACGGCGAATAGGAGTTGAGCGCCAGGCTGATAGGGGGCGAGAGGAAGGGCAACGCTCCAGACATTGTTATTGAACAACTGACTTTGGTTTTGAAGCGTCCCATGGAGGCGGATCAGACACTCTGTCATGGCTCGCCGGGCCTCGGGGGTCACGGATCGTCCCCCGATTCTGGGGAGTGTCTCTCTTTCGATGGAGATTCTCAACCAGGCTCCCGCTTTTTCATGTTTAGTCAATTGAGTTAAGAGAAGTTCAGCGGCGTTCATATCGTCTGTGGCGCACTCAATCATCTCTGCCAGTGCGACCGCCTTATCATTGTCTACGCTTGTCATCTCAAACTGCGAGGCGTGTTGGATTGTATAGGCGACCTTTCTCTCAAAGCTCGGGAGATACTGAGCTGCCCGCTTTGCCAGGCTGTTTGCGGCTGTATAGTTTTTGGAGCGGTAGGACAGAATGGCTGTTGAGAGGGACTGAAGCGATTTATCACCCTGCAATTTCATTCCTTGTAGTGTGCCTAAATATTGCTTTGTTAAGAACGGGAGATACTTCGATTGAAGGAGTATATCGCGATAGAGAGTATTGTTCACATCAAGCTTGAGCGCTGCAGCTAGGTAGGTACAGGCTGGTTTTAATTCTCCGCTTCGAATCTGAATGACGGCGACTCGGTACAAAAGTCGCGCTCGTTCTTGTCCCGACCGAAGGTCTCGAAGGTTGTCGCATTGAATGGCCCGTCCAAGCGTCGAGACGCGCTCTCGCGCGGTTGTTTTGAGGCCAGCATAGTCTGCCCAATTACCGGGGTCGAGAGGGTCCAAGTTGTATGCGAAGGTTCCGTAAGTAAGATCCTCTTTGCCTTTGCCAAGTTGACGTTGAAGCCGTCGGCTCCAAATCCAAACTTTGGGGTCAAAGGGGGAATGGAATTCAGCGAGGCGAACGCGGCGTTCCAGATTTTGCAATTCAGTTTTGTCGTATTGCAGTTTGCGGGCGCGGTCCGTTTCAATGAAGCGTTGGATATCGCCAAAGAGTAAACTCAACTGTAAGTCCCGCGGCTGCATCGAAGCGTTTTTGAATAGCCGAGTGGCTTTGACACCTTCAGGTGAAGTAAAGCTATTGTTGGCCTTTTGCCAATATTGAATAGCCCGCAGGATGATGCTTTCAATAGAGCTATCTGTCACACGCTTCAGGTTTTCTTCGGACTTCAGAAGGTTCAATTCGATTCGTCCGGCGACAAAGGTTCTCAATCGATTGAGCGCCGCATTCTTTCTATAGCCAAGATCAGTGCAGCTCTTGATATGCTTGAGGAGGCTTTGTTTATCACGCTCAGGAAAGAGCTTCGGGTCTTTGGTGAGCTTTGAACTTTTTATGAACTCTAGGGTCAAAGCCAACGCGAATTTATAGTGCATATCGGCAAGGAAGTCACGAACTCCCTGACTGGTCAATTTCAAAAAGACTTGTTCGAATTCAATCTGCGCATCATTGATTTTACTTGTCATGAGTGACTCAAGGATTTTACAACGACTGACTCGCCAAATCACCGGCATGTTTCTAGATTGAATCAGAGATTGTTTTCGATCTTTTCGATAGGCGTCGAAGCGGGCGAGGCGAAGTAGGAGAGACCTTCGATAGAATTGGATGCTTTGGAACAGCGCTTTTCTTCCGACCTCGGCCTCGATCGTTTGCGCAGTTGGGAGAACCAAGAGCGCTTGCTCGAAGCTCTTTTGCGCCGCGTGAACCAGTGAATCCGTCACGGCCATGAGCGCTGGTTGCTTGCGGGGTGTGAGGCGGCTGCGGATTTTGAGACAGCTCGGAGTGTCTGCCTTTCCTTCCAAATAGCATGCGGATTCCAGCAATTGGTAGGTGAGCCGAGTTGACTGAGGCAATTTGTCGACGGCTTGGTGGAAGGCTTGGGGACCTTGCTCATCGAGAAGAATCGCTTGCTGGCGAGCGATTTCGATCCTCAACGCCGCGAGCGTTCTGGGCTCGCTATCTCGTCCGATTCCCTCATTTAGAATTCTCTTGGCGCGGTCGATCGCACCGCTTTGAAACAGGGCTCGGGCGAGGCGGAGACGAATAAGCGTCGAGTCGGGGTCTTCGCTATTGAGTTCAACGAGAAGCTTAATGCTCCGATCGGTTTCGTTCTTTTGCTCAAGTTCAATGGCATTCACGAGCTGCACAATCGGGTTCTTGGAGTCCCCGATCTCCGAGGCCGGATTGCGGGAGACGCCTCGCTCTGTGGCAATGATGTAATAGAGCGCGGCCATGACTTGTCCAATCGCTTGATGGCCATCTGCTTGTGAGCGTAAGAATTGACTCTTCCTCTCCGACAACTTTTCCAATTCAAAAGAATCTGGGGCATCGAAAATTAAGGAATCCGTGGCCTCCGCGATCAGCTTCTCGGCCGCTTGGGTATCCAATTCTT
>JARGOJ010000775.1 GCA_029210225.1 Planctomycetota bacterium | reverse complement strand
CTGGGGCATTCGTGTCTTTTTGGATCTGTCAAGACGGCATAGACTGGACGCTTACCTTCCCTGGGCTCATGTCCTTTTGGAACCTTCTCCGATTCCCCAAGAAACTGTATTCTCAGTTTGTCTTCGAAGGACTGAACAATGACTTTTCAGAGTTTTCTTTATCTGGCTTTACGGCAGCGTCGTTGGCGAATCACTCCAAAGTTCTTTAAAATTTTCTTGAATCCACAATGGATGGGGGGATAGTCCGAGAAACGGACCCGTCACCAATGATACAGCGCTTTACCAATCCAATCATGAATTGGTAAGCCGTGCGGATGTCATGCTCAAAATTTCTAGCCAGACATTCTCCTGAGAATCGGAATCACTATGATTGAATAGACTCAATACTTACGCTGTTCCAATCACTGTAAAGGGCGTACAAGCCTCTTCGAAAGCCTGCGAATCAACGTATTGTTCCCAGCGGAGTTCATACTGTTCTCTAGATAACACTGCAAGATCGTCTGTGGAGCCTGACTTCCCCTCACTAAATCCGTTTCCAAGACAAATGCCACCGATGTCTGTAAGTAGATATCGATTGTGGAGTACATCCGATCCCACTCGTGCTTTCCAACGTTTCACTTCAACGGTCAAACCTTTAGGCAACAATGACGGCAACTCAACTTCACATTCTTCTTTGAATTGACTTAGAGGCAACGCCCCTGGATGAGTTTTTTGTGCGCTATGAAACTCGATCTTAGGAGAGAACTTGATGTTGGGCAGCATTGAAATTTCATTTATGAATAACCGAATCGTCTTGCTATAGGATCCCGACCTACCAAGTCTTAGGTAGGGATCAATAAAAATAATATGGCTACTACATCTTAAAAGTGACGAAAGTTTCTGCCTCATAAACGCAGGATCACGATTTACGACTTCTCCGTGAGGAACACACCACAACTTCTTTTTTGGATCCCCAATGTCGTCGGGCAGCAGAGTTCTCAAATGCCCTGTTTTGTCGCTTGAACTCATGATCGCGTAGAATGGAGCAGCATCATCTTCAGCTACCGCATTTGCATGCCAAGTCAGGCCCTTGTCAAAGAACTTTACAGATTTCCTTTGAACCACTGTTTCTAACAGATATTCCAACAATTCCGCGATTCTCGTTCTTTCAATCGTTCCTAGTGTTGGATCATTCAAGACGTCCGTGGCCATACGTCTGAGCACTCTTTTTGACGGATAACTCGAAACAATTCTCGGCGTGCCTAATCCACAGGACTGAGCGATGAAACGCGTTGCTGCTAGGCTTCTCCATTCAAGAAGGAGCTTTGGGTCGAGCGCATATTCATAGATCATGGCTAAAACAGCTCCTCTCGTCGCTCCACAAAAAATCCATGCGGCCAACGCCGTGTAAATTCTCCGTCTTCATCAATGGGGATTTCAATAACCTGCGCGCCATTCTCGTCTGGGTTAACATAGATTATACTTACATCTTCAGGTCTGATTTGTGGCAAACCATCAGGACTTGAGCCCTCAGAACATTCACGGATTCTCCGTAAAAGCCGTAACACGAGATGCTCACTGTGAGTCTCAATCAGAAAGGTGTTGTTCTGCTCTCCAAGTGCCGACTCGATAAAAACGTCTCCCAGTTCCGCTTGCAGGGCCGGATGAATATGGATTTCTGGTTGTTCGATTGCAACGAGGCTATTCTTGGCGCCAAAGGCATGAACCAACACTGGCAAGACTTGACTAATACCAATACCAACGTCCCGATGACTGACCCGTGTATTCCCTCGTTTCTTATCGATGAGAATTAACTCTTCAATGCGGTCAGGAAAATCTTCGTCAAATAGCTGCAATGCAAGCTCTTCTGAACTTGTAAATCTAAGTTCATCCCAAAAATCACCATATGCAGAATCTCCATAGTATTTCACGATTGCTTCTCGCCGCTGTTCTTTCGTCCATACGATCGCGTCTAGCTGTTTTGCGATGAAGTCGGTGTGGTTCTCAATCAACGCTCGTGCGTTGTGCCAGCGTTGTGTTGACGGCATTTCATCTGGAAATGACTGTATAAAATTCTGCAGTGTGTCTGGCAGGAATTCAAAATATTTGGGTGGCTCTTCCCTTAGAATACTCAACCAGTGCTCCCTGTCTATCACCGCTTCTTCGGTTTCGAGCGTCCAACTATTTTGTAACATCGTTAGAACATCCTCACCAAGAAACCTCTCTCTCATCAACGATTCCGGGATGTAGGATTCAAGCTTCAATTCATATGGCGTTTTCAGACGGTTTTCCGACCCCAGCCACATGTTGACTTTATCTCGAATTGACTTGTCTCTTTTTACAGCCTCCCACGCAAAGCTGCCACTCGCATTCCAATCAGAGTCTTTTTGGCTCGATTCTTCGAATCTCCGTTGAGGAAGTGATCGAAGCGGACCAAGGTATTTCGCACTTTGAAAAAAATCCGCAACTTCCGCCCTTAACTCTTGGAATGCGGCATTTAGCTTCTGAACAAAGAGCAATTGAAAAGACTGAGCCTCCGGCTCCAATCCGTTCCGATTTGCTCCAGAAATTCCATCCCGGTTTAGTACCAATGAAGTAGGAAAGACTGTGCTGCCCTTGGACGTCAATTGACCCACCAAATCATCAATCAAGGTTAAGGTTGAAGTGTCGACTGGGTGTGTCTTACCTGAATTTAACTCGAGTTGGCATTCTTTGACAATTCTTTGGACTAAACCATGGCCTGTGTCGAGGTTACTAATCGCTAATCCATACTCACGTTGTTTGTTAAATCGAAGGAGACGTTTTCCATTGACGTCTACCTCTAGAGACGAAACCAGCGGCTTCGCACCCTTTAGAGGCTTCCCTTTATCGTCAAGTGCAACTCCGAAACGCCACTGAATCGTGATTTCTTTAATCCAATCGTCTTTCTGTATAGTTAATGATATCGACCACTCAATTTCTCTAGATGTTTCACCACGGTGGATGTATTGCTTGAATCCTCCCAGATCTATGGAACTTCCTCCCAATTGTGTATAGGAGGGGTCCAGATCCCCGTGAATCCAGGCTTCATGCATCAATGCGAGACTGTGAATGATGCTCGACTTCCCGGCGCTGTTGGGACCAAAGATCAGGGTTAGGGGCTTGATGGGAATCGTTTGCGTTTTCCCGAAAGCCTTGAATTGCCCAAGACTCAGTGATTTTGTCATCCCTCTTCTTCCATTCTCGGTAACAGGATACGATCAAGATGAGACTTAAAGAGCTGTTTTGAAAGAGTTGCTAACTCACTCTGTTGTTTAAAGAAGTCTGCAAGCTTTTTAAGTTGGTTTAACAATTGATCTTGAGTTTCTAAGTCAGGAACAATCAATTCTAAAGATTTTAGTTGTCCCCAGTGGATTCGACGAAGCTGACCTCCCACTCCTAGTCTCTCGATTTCCGGACGATGGGCCACTAGGTTGTAGGCAAGAAATTCCGGTCGCACGCTGGGTGTAGAAAAGAGATCGGTCGGTTTCTTTGTTGCGAGCGCGAGCCAGCTTTGATTAACCGCTAAATCACAACCCGCAAGGGCTATTTTGACAGACTTACCTAAAGTGGACACTAAGACGGTACTTGCTGGAACAAGAGTGAGCCTCCTTTCTTCAACCACGTCTTTGGATACTCTTTGTTCAGTATTATTGATGAGTGGGAGGGAGTGACTGACTTCAGGAACATCGCTTAATCTCGCCAGTGGGAATTCAATACCGTTCAGCTCTATCTTCCCTCTGCGCGGTCGGAATCCACGCGCTAAGGTAACAAGCTCCCCGAGTGTCACTTTTGCGCCTTTAACTTGACCGCTACCCAGCTCGTCGCGTAGTCCGCTCAAGGCATTCTTCAATTGCTCTTCTATTTTAAGCATTTCATCAATTATCAAGTTAGGAGGAGGAAGTACTGGAGGAGTTGGTTTAGGCCGGTATCGACGACCTAAGAGTTCGAAATTAGCTTTCTTCACTGTATTGATGTCTGCCCACCAAAAACGGGGCATAGAGGATTCAATGGGTAGGGTAGCGTTCGACTCCAGCCCTGGTGCAACTTGAAAGCCACTATCGCGATAGTCCTTCCAACGTTGGAGAATGTCCGGAGACGCTTGGGTCTTCATATGAAAAAAGCGCTTGAGATCGTTGAGTTGTTTCCGATCCAAGGAATAGAACCAAACCCTCTTAGTCGCAAACTCTGAATTTTCAATCTCGGATTTATGAAAGACCAGCATGACTAATGGGGACATGTTATTGATTACGCGATCGCTTTGGGGAAGCGAAATAACGGCTTTCACATCAGTATCTCTAAGCAATAGTTCTCTCAACACTCTACTTGATGCCGAATGCAATACTCCGACAGGGACGATCATCACACACTGTCCACCGGCATTCAAAGCTGCTATGGCTGCAGCTACAAAACCAACCTCTTGAAGACGTGTTTTTAAATCTAGGTCTTCTCTAAAAGACTTCGGGTTACGTATTCGTCCAAAAGCTGGAAATGTAACAATGGCATTGAACGGACTCTCTTGAGGAACTTCTTCCAAGACGTTGCAATGATTAAGATTTATCGGACTCTTCGTCAGCGTTGTGAGTAAGTGTGCAAGCCGAAGATTTCGGCGAGATCGATCGTAACCAAATTTTCTGACAAGTAAGGGAGTCTTGTCT
>JARGOJ010000774.1 GCA_029210225.1 Planctomycetota bacterium | reverse complement strand
AGATTGATCAATCCTTCAGATTGAATGCGAAAACAGCGCGCAGATCTTGGCAGGCCACCTAGGTCACACGCCGATGAGCATTTGAAAATGGAGCATCAAGCGCTCACACAGTCGTCACTTAAGACACGAACAGCGGCTTGGCCTAACGCTTACTCCGCCCATTCAATGTCCAAAAGTGTATAGAGCCGAAGTGAAAGCACTCAGCCAATGGCCCCAGTTACTGAGGTTTTACCGAGAAGATTTTCACGCTGGCGACGTACTCATTGACATCAAAGCTGTCGAGAAGCTTACCCATGGTGTCATGGAATGCTGGCGCAGAGCTGGACTCGGTGACTGGAGTCGATGGTTCACAGCAGGCGCTGCTCTCGACCGGAGCCGGCGCCGGCGCACAGCAACTGCTTTCTTCGGCCGCAGGAGTGGGCTCAGGGGCACAGCAACTGCTCTCTGTGTCTGCGGATTCGGCGCTCATATCCCCGTCTGATTCAGGTCCGCAACAAACGGCATGGCCTCCGGTTCTATAGGCGTTGAGGTCGCTGCCGGCGTCTTGAATGTCGACTTCACCGAAGCCAGCGCGCCCCAGGGCGGCTCGGTTTTCCTCGATAGACATCGCTCCAGCGATGCAGCCAGTCCATGCGGCCACTTCTGAGGCCACGGCTTCGGGAAGGGCTTTTTTCAATGCGATGTCGGAGACGGCTAGGCGGCCACCGGGCTTGAGGATTCGGAAGATCTCCTTGAGCGCCTCATCTTTGTCTGGGCACAGATTAAGAACACAATTGGAGATCACGCAGTCGACTGAGGCATCTGGAAGAGGCATGGCTTCGATCTCCCCCAGGTAAAATTTTACATTGGTGTAGCCACCCTTCGCGGCGTTCTTCCGAGCGAGGGAGATCATGTCCCCAGTCATGTCGATGCCGATGGCTTTGCCGGAGGGGCCAACTTTTTTGGCGGCTAAGAACACATCAAGGCCTCCGCCAGAGCCCAGATCAACTACGGTTTCGCCCTCACTGATGGACGCCATAGCAACGGGGTTGCCACAAGAGAGACCCATGTTGGATTCGGCGGGGATGCTGGCTAACTCTTCTTCACTGTAGCCAAAGGCTTTGGCGATTCCCTTGATCCCGTCTTGATTTGAACTCAGCCCGGCTTGGGCGACAGCTCCGTATCCCTGACGGACGGCGGACTTGGTGTTTTCTGACATGGGGTCTCCTTTGATTCTGTGGCAAAAGGAATTTCTGGGTTCGAGGAATGAGTGGCCAGTTCGTCGGCACAACACTCCTGAAGAAAAAGTGCGAAGGTTGATTTCATGCGGTCGAAGTTGGCATGGCAGATCAAAGTCGTTGCTTGGCGTGTTTGAGACACCAGTCCCACATCGATCAACTTGCGCAGATGGTGGGAGAGGGTTGAGCCGGGGATGTCGAGTTGCGTCTGGATTCCAGCAACCGGTAGTCCGGTTCTTCCGGCCCGAACCAGGATTCTGTATATCCTCAGCCTCGTGACATTCCCAAGCGCAGCCAAGCGTGCGGCGATATCGTCCATTTCCATGTCCCTATTATTGTATAGCTGCTCACGCTATTCAACCATAATTCTAGAAATATCGAAATTAGAGTTTCACTTTGACCTTGGGTCCAAGTATTCAGCTCCTTTTCTTTGGTCAAAACAAAACAGCCGGACAATTAAGTCCGGCTCTTGATTGTGACTCGTGACTAAGATTGCAAGCGTAAGAGTGTTCCGGAATTCCGGATTGTTGGGGTTTATCCCACAATCCGACGAGCATTGCTAGCTGGATCGCGAAGCGCAATCGAACTCCGATCCCTGGGGTCACAGCGAACTATCGTTCCTATTCGGTTCGGTTTTATCACTGAGCTTAAAGCAAAGGGTCGTATTGTTCTCAAGGCAGCGTAACCGTTAGCAAATGTCACCCTAGGGATCGGAGTCGTTTGATGGCGACGAAAATACAGCCCGCTCGTACTTCTGAGGCCACGGCTTCGGGAAGGGCTTTTTTCAATGCGATGTCGGAGACGGCTAGGCGGCCACCGGGCTTGAGGATTCGGAAGATCTCCTTGAGCGCCTCATCTTTGTCTGGGCACAGATTAAGAACACAATTGGAGATCACGCAGTCGACTGAGGCATCTGGAAGAGGCATGGCTTCGATCTCCCCCAGGTAAAATTTTACATTGGTGTAGCCACCCTTCGCGGCGTTCTTCCGAGCGAGGGAGATCATGTCCCCAGTCATGTCGATGCCGATGGCTTTGCCGGAGGGGCCAACTTTTTTGGCGGCTAAGAACACATCAAGGCCTCCGCCAGAGCCCAGATCAACTACGGTTTCGCCCTCACTGATGGACGCCATAGCAACGGGGTTGCCACAAGAGAGACCCATGTTGGATTCGGCGGGGATGCTGGCTAACTCTTCTTCACTGTAGCCAAAGGCTTTGGCGATTCCCTTGATCCCGTCTTGATTTGAACTCAGCCCGGCTTGGGCGACAGCTCCGTATCCCTGACGGACGGCGGACTTGGTGTTTTCTGACATGGGGTCTCCTTTGATTCTGTGGCAAAAGGAATTTCTGGGTTCGAGGAATGAGTGGCCAGTTCGTCGGCACAACACTCCTGAAGAAAAAGTGCGAAGGTTGATTTCATGCGGTCGAAGTTGGCATGGCAGATCAAAGTCGTTGCTTGGCGTGTTTGAGACACCAGTCCCACATCGATCAACTTGCGCAGATGGTGGGAGAGGGTTGAGCCGGGGATGTCGAGTTGCGTCTGGATTCCAGCAACCGGTAGTCCGGTTCTTCCGGCCCGAACCAGGATTCTGTATATCCTCAGCCTCGTGACATTCCCAAGCGCAGCCAAGCGTGCGGCGATATCGTCCATTTCCATGTCCCTATTATTGTATAGCTGCTCACGCTATTCAACCATAATTCTAGAAATATCGAAATTAGAGTTTCACTTTGACCTTGGGTCCAAGTATTCAGCTCCTTTTCTTTGGTCAAAACAAAACAGCCGGACAATTAAGTCCGGCTCTTGATTGTGACTCGTGACTAAGATTGCAAGCGTAAGAGTGTTCCGGAATTCCGGATTGTTGGGGTTTATCCCACAATCCGACGAGCATTGCTAGCTGGATCGCGAAGCGCAATCGAACTCCGATCCCTGGGGTCACAGCGAACTATCGTTCCTATTCGGTTCGGTTTTATCACTGAGCTTAAAGCAAAGGGTCGTATTGTTCTCAAGGCAGCGTAACCGTTAGCAAATGTCACCCTAGGGATCGGAGTCGTTTGATGGCGACGAAAATACAGCCCGCTCGTACTGGTCCTTGGGATACGTCAATCAGTGCTCGACCCGGCGATCACTGCGATTGTTGATTCTCCTGGCCTGTGAACTGTCCACAGGTATTCGCCCCACCATTCTCTTCCCGCCTCAAAGTAGTTGCTCCAGTTAGTCTCCCAGCAGAGAATCTCCAGTTCTGGGGAGAGTCCACCAAACAACACATAGCAAATTCCGTGAAAGAGTGTGTTGAGGTCTTGATTGCTTGTTTTTCCCATGCCATAGGGCGGATAAGAGAACGCATAGGCAATTCCAGGCATTTCTTCCAAGTCGAGAGCAGGATCCCATTGCCCTCTAAGAGTGGAGTAATCACAAAGGCAATTTGCATCATTTTCGTTGTAAGGAGCAGTGAAATACTCGTTCAAATTGTCAGAGTAGTTTCCTCTTAGTGCCAGGCACTCACGGGACGAATCATACTCCCAGCCGAGGAACTGGCGGAGCGTGATCCTCTTACAGTTGAAATCGCGCCGGTCAATTCGGATCCGTCCAAACTGGTTCGGCTCGTAGCCAAAACGAGCGCATGTCTCTTCTATGTACTGTTCTTTTTCCTCTATCAGGCAATCGAACATCTTCAGAATCGCGTGTCGGTGGCTTTCGAACGAAGGCTCAACCACGCTGTTGAAAATGCCGAAATCAAGCACTCCTCCGGTCTCTCTATAAAGTTCATTTAGAGCCAGTACTGCTCCGACTAGTCGTCGTGTCGGTCGTGGGGTCAGATCACCAAGTCTTACGCGCTCAGCTTGGAATCGAACATAATCTTCAATTGCACCATATGCCTGCCAACGGCGCTCCAATTCTCTTAATTGTGAATCATTCATAAGTGAGAATATCTTAATTGCCGGGCTTGTCTGGAAGCTCTGATATCTTAGAGCGAAACGCAATAAAAGTCACCAACTGGCCGCTGACCCAGAAGATATTGCGATTTGGTAAGACCTAGGTTCTCAACTCACATGGCTTGGGCGCCCAAAGTCGTACGAACTTCACCCACAAGGAAATCCTGGCTCTTTATCGCCCGGAGAAAGAGCCTTTCAAATTCGGTCCAGATCAACCATTCTATGAAACCTCTTCAAAATCGAACAGCTTCTCTCTATGTTCCTTCGATCCACGATTTTATGGATTCCATAGAGGAAACTCACCTCGCTCAACCCTTATGTCTTTTGGGTCTTTTCCAAATAGGAAGAGGTTGGCATAAACGACTGCGTCGTCTGCACATTTGAATACAGCTCGTTCGGGATCGGCTTCGTCAGCCTCGATGCCCTATCTGCCAACATAACTTGAGACAGCTGCAACTTCTAAGTTACTGTAGAAGCAGGAGAAGCTTTCATGAGTTCAAAGAAGAAGAG
>JARGOJ010000773.1 GCA_029210225.1 Planctomycetota bacterium | reverse complement strand
TGTTTTTGTCAAAGGAACTGTTTCGCAATGTCAAATCATATTTCACTCGGCGGCTTCGATTCCCCGTTCCCTTTAGAGAGATCGCAACACCCGGCGACTGATTGAATTCACATTGTTCGAAGAGACATCCCGTGCCACTGACCGTCACCAATCGAAAAGCCTTCACAATCTGCGTATCTAAACGTTTAAGAGCCTCTGTGGGTGACACAATGAGAGATTTAAGCACAACTCCACGTCCCTCGATTCGAATCGCGCCAGACTCCTTGACTATCAGCTCGACTTTCCCAACACCAAGAATTTGAAGGGAGTTGATTCCAGCAGGAACATCAAGCTCTCCGGGATAGCGACCCGGAGCTATCATTATCTGAGTTTGAGGTTTCGCGGCGTTCACAGCCTCCTGAAGACTCTCATACTCTGCGATAGCTCCTGTCGGCTTCTCTTCAGACCAGCTCCCCACCAACAATCGCGGGTTGCGCCTGATCTTAATCTTCTTCGCTGATTGATTTCCAAAGGGATCAATACAAGTCAATGCCAGAACTTGATCTCCGAGCTTCACCGGCACAGAGATCTTAAAGCCTCCATCGACAACGATGCCCTCGATTTTCCCATCCACAACAATCTGGCTTTTCTCCTCATTGCAGGTCCCCGCAAAGGTCACCTTCGAGTCATAAGTGACTGGGATGGCCTTCCCCTCAACTGTAAAAACGGGAGGCTCAGAGTCCTTACTGACGACGACTTTCACACCCTTGCTCTTATTCCCACGCTTATCAAAGGCGACCATCTTCAAAGCGGCCCTTAACTTCTTCGGTGGATCCAATTTCAAGGAGAATTCATTCGTCTCACTAAGCGGAACTTTGATTTTCTTCCCTTCCCATTGAATAAGAACATGGCTCCCGTTCTCATCCTCAACAGACCCAGTGACAACAAATGGCTCCCCCCCAATTGTCAACTTGGTCACCGGAACGGTGAGCTTTGGCGCAGTCCGATCGAGACGAAGCCAATACATCGTCCCAGCAGCGAGAATGAGAGTGAGAGAGAGGGTGAGAACGGCGAAGATCCAAAGGAGCTTCGACACCTTCCTATGTGATGAGAGAGTCAAATCAGTGCTGGAGAAGGCCTTGATAAGCTCGCCCATAGATATTCGTGCAGCGCTATCCCTCGTCAGGCAAGACTGACATAGCTCGTCGAGGGCGAGAGGGATTTGGTCGTTAATATCTCCTGGGGGGGCTGGGTCTCTATCAATCAAGGCTTTGTATATTTGAATGCTGCTTCCCTGATAGGGGGCGTGGCCGACAAGACAAAAGTAAAGACTCGCGCCAAGCCCCCAAACATCAACCTTCGGTCCAATTTCGCCAAAGATCTCCTTATCATTCAATTGCTCAGGAGCCATAAATTGAGGAGTTCCAAGAGCCTGCCCCGATTTCGTCAGCTCCTCCGCAATACTCTGAAAGTCACCTTTAAGCTGACTGGCGTCTCGTTTCAACAACCCAAAATCAACGAGCACAGCGCGCTCAGTGTCCTTTTCGATGAGGATGTTCGCGGGTTTTATGTCTCGGTGAACCATCCCATTCTCATGACAATATTGAAGCGCCTTCGCCAGAGAGTCGTGGACTTTACGAGTCCACTCAAATGGTGGAACAGTCCCATGCTCACGAAGATGCTCTTTGATTTTTTCATCGAGGGGGACTCCGTCAACCCATTCCATCGCTATGAATGGCGTTTGGGCTTCCCACGAGAAGCCATGGAGTCCAACAATGTGAGGGTGATCAAGGCGCTCCAACGCCCTGGCTTCGAGCTTAAATCGCTCAATGAACTCGATAGATGGGCTCTCCGCCTTGATGACTTTGAGCGCCACCGGCTTGCCGTCTTCCTTGCCCCGCGCCTTGAAGACAACCCCCATGCCCCCTCGACTGATCTCTTTATCAATCTCATAGTCTGGGTGGCTAAATGCTTTATCGGCAGGAGATCGCGATGAGCTACGGGGTATCCCGGTACTAGAAGGACCGAGAGCGAATCCGGTGGAAGAAGGCACCATAGGAGTGGGAGTGATCGCCGTCACTCCCGACGCAACCGAATCACTCCCACTCATTGAGCCGCTCTGATAGGCCATGCGAGCTTGATTGAGATAGTAGTTTGCCTGCTCAGGAGTCCAAACACCGTGGCGAATGAGCGCCTGACAGAGATCGCCAGAAGAATTGCCGAGATCTGACCACGCTCGCCCGAGAGCCGCTTCAGTCACCACTTGATTGGCTCTTAACCAATGCAGCAAGATTTCATTTCGGTTCTGTAATTGGCTCATGTCAATCGATTAGACGACCCTTTCACAAAAATGTCCAGCGACAGAACACTGGTTTAAGCTCCACAAAAGACTTAAGATGACCCCCCAGCCCAAATCGACCAAAGGTGGGCTCTCAGCCCCAATTCTCTGGAGTTTCAACATGTTATCACGCGTTCTCCCTTTAATCCTTGGGCTCCTACTCTGGCCAAGCGTCGCCCTCGCCCAGTCAAAGGACGCCTTCCACAAGGTCGCTCCGGGAGAAATCCGCATTTTTGGCACGCATCAATTGAAAGGGCAAGATGCTCAGGGTCCCTACAAAGGCGACATGACAGTCTCCAAAGACGCGTCCTTCAAAAGAACGAAACGGTATAACAATGGTCAAATCACAAAGGAAGCGGGGCGAGTGTCGGTCGATAAGAAACAGCTCAAGCTCACCTTCTCCAATCAATCTTCGAGGCTCTATCGACGAGTCTTAGTGAAACAAGTTTACTCCTGGAAATCCGTCCACAAAGATGGCTGGGAAGAAATGAAAAACGGCCAAACCGAAGAGATTGGAATCGCGGTTGCTAAACGCATGTTAAAGCGCAAGCGCAGCCTTCACTGGCTGCTTAAAGGCAACAAAGGCACCGTCGCAAAGAATGCGTCCTTCGCCATTTACCGCTCGAAGTTACCTACCGCCGACAGCATCGCTGAATGGAAAAGCAAAGGCGTCACCCGGGTCCTCTCCCTCAACGGCGAACAAGATCAGAAGAGCTGGTATCACCCTAAAGATCCAAAGACCGGGCGCTACGGGAAAGCTGAAGAAGTTGTCCTCGGCGACTTCATAAAAGATTCGATGGGCCTCACCCACAGCTTCGTTAAAATGAGCGCCAGCCGCGCCCCCACCGATGACGAGCTAGTCACCGTCTTCAAAGTGCTCATGGACGAAGCGAAGGGCCCCGTGCTCTTTCACTGCAAAGGCGGCTCAGACCGCACCGGAGTCATCGCCGCTCTCTATCAGATTGAATTTCTGGGGATCAGTAAAGCCGAAGCGAAAGCAACCATGCGCAAACATCTCTGGGCCGCCAACGACGGCACCGAAATTCAAGGCCTCTACCTCGACCTCTACCGCAAAGGCCACATTCGTGCCCTGCTAAAAAAAGCCAAAGTGACCCTGCCAAAACGCTTTCAATGAATAAGCGCAACGAGCAAGATCTATGACTCTACAGGAGTCTCAGGCACCGGATTGTCCTTGGACTCCCCAACTCCTTTAATCTTCCCGAGCGTTGAGAAAATCAATGAGAAAGTAAGCCCCAGAATTGCCCCAACAAAGATATCAGAGGGATAATGAGCCCCGACAACAGGCCGAGACAGAGCAATAATGAGGGCGATCACAAGCAAAGGAGCGCGCCACGCTGGGAAGCGGCGACCCAAGAAATCGGCACCTAAAAAAGAGACCATGCTGTGACCTGATGGAAACGAGAAGCTGTTGATATCAGTCAACATATCCCGCAGCCCAATCTCCTCCAAGGCCTTAGCTGGTCGAAGTCGCCCGACAGCGTGCTTGAGGGCAAATTCAATCAGTATCAATTGCGTGATAAGCGCTGAGATCAAGACAAGTCCCGACTTCCGAGTCTTCGGGTTCCAGATAAGTAACAACGCCACTAAAACCCAGGTAATACCTGCGTTGCTCAGTTGTGTAAATAAGAGCGCAACCTTGACGACCGGTTCCGGCGCCGCATAGAAGAACTTTAATATGGCTGTATCAATCGCTTGTAAATCCAAGGCATCACCTCTTTTTTCTACGTTTTGGTCGGCGCTCAGCCTCAGCTGTCCAAGGATCTTCAGGCCAGGAATGCCTCGGGTAACGGCCCCTTAAATCCTTGCGGACTTGCGGGTAAGTATTGTTCCAAAAACTCACGAGATCATCGGTGATCTGTTGCGGTCGGTTGTTCGGAGCCAGCAAATGAAGATTGACCGCGACACCGCCCCTCAAAACTGTCGGCGTTTCCTTCATACCAAATAACTCCTGGATTCGCGCCGCTAAGACCGGTCTTTTACCAAGTTCATAGCGAAGCTTCTTACGCTCCCCCGTGGGAATCGGGATTGACTCGGGCACCAAACGCTGGAATTGCTGCCACTGCGACGAAGTGAAGAGGCCACGAATCATCCCCAACCAATCGGCTTTTCTGATTTGTTCAAAAGACCGGCAGCCCTTACACAGCCACGGCAAAAGCTCTTTTAACTCCTCGTCGTCAAGCCCAGGACCATCGAAATCACTCGACCATTGTTTCAGACAACGCGCCCTCAAGATCACTCGTCCCGCTTCGCTTTCCTCCCCAGGCATGACCCGTTCAAAGCGTTGCCCCGCTTGCACAACAAAGGCCTCTGTGAGCGCGTCACCTTT
>JARGOJ010000772.1 GCA_029210225.1 Planctomycetota bacterium | reverse complement strand
GGCACTCGGGGGTCTTCCTACTTCTACAAACAAATCACAAGAACAGATGAGAACGGCCGCTTTAAGTTCACCGATTTGTTGCCTGGTCACTACAGCCTACTCATCAGCTCCAAGAGCGTTCGTTTATCTGAGCCAACGGCCATGCATAAACAAACGCTCCATATTCTGCCTGACGGGCCAGAGATCGTTCAATTGAAGACTATTCAATTACCCGAGACATACAAGGTCACAATAACTGTATTGGGCCCCGACAATCAGCCCAAGCCCGGCTTGTTCATTCGGCCGTACCAAAATGGCCGCCACTTAGACCTGAGTATGGAGTCGCCAAAAACAGACTCCATGGGGTCCTACATCCTCGAAGAACTGGACGCTGGTCCTCTAAGACTTCTCATCTATCAGGGGAAGAGCTTCATCTCGAACACAACCATTGACGTTCCCAAAGTCCCTTCAAGTCAGAGAACAGTTATCCTCAAAAGAGAGCGAGCTTCGTTACATATTGAATTGATCGATCACCTAGGCAAAAGAGCGCGCCACGGCTATGTTAGCTTGACCCTCAGCCATCTAGACATGGAGACGCTCGACGACAACCCCATATGCATCGCCGAGAGCGAGCCACTCATTCATAACAAAGGTCGAGTGTCCTTTGAAAACGTCCCCGTCGGTGACTATCGGGTCCTCTATCAATACAAGCGAGGCATGCTCTGGCGTAATGTCCTCCTAGACAATGTAAAACTGGTCTCTGGCCCCACAAAGACCCGTAAAATTCAGCTCCCGAACTTAGATTGAGACCTCGCTATGAACTAGAATACAGTTTACACTAAGCCACTGAACTTATAGCGCGACCTCACTCCTGACTTGAGCCTGTCAAAGAGAGTAAATAATGAAATCGGTCCTCAACCACGTGGCCATTCTCGTCGAAAACATTGAGTCTGTCGTTGAGAAGAAGCTCTTTCCGACAGCGCATCTCGGCGGGATTGAAGATTTCGAGGCGGAAGGAACCCGCGAGTTATACATCGGACCTGAGAATCAGATTGGCCGAGTTCTGCTCATGCAGGCGACCGGTCCTGGCCCTTATAAAACAGCCCTGGACAAGAGAGGACCCGGTCTTCACCACGTAGCCCTCGATGTCTTAAGTATTGACGACTTTGTCCGAAGCCTATCCGGCTCAGGTTGGTTGCTCCATCCAAAGAGCCTCGACTTCTACAAAGCCCAGAAATTGGTCTTTTTATGCCGCCCTGGAGTTCCGATATTAATTGAAGTCCAACAAGTCGAAAAATTCTATGACGACGACGTATCGTTTATTGAAGAGATGGAGTTCCCCTTTGGCGAGAACCGATTGCGAGACATCCTTTGCTGTGACCGACTAAAAACAGGGGACAAAGTCAGGTTGAAGATCGCTGACAACTCAGTTTCAATCGCTGATTTTTAGAGTATTGCAATGACTAGAAAACGCGTTTTCCTAACACTCGCGCTGACCGCTGGAATCTCAGTCCTCATTTACTTGTGGCTGTTTGCGGAGAATCAACGCTCTGAAGTCGTTGAATCTGTTGCTCCAACTCTGGAGCCAAGTAAAAACACGGCCAAGATCCCCCTTGACCAAGCTTCCACAAAAAAACTAATCGCTGACCAAGCGACGCCCGACGCCGTCTCCAAGACCCCTGAGGGCAATCATCGCCCCCTCCCAAGAAACCGCAAACGGTATGTCGGTCGGGTCGTCAATCAAAAAGGTGACGCGATTGCAGGTTGCAAGATCACTGTGAGCTATGACCCCAATGATCTCGCGGCAAAACCGGATATTGACGAGGTGATTGCAGCTTTAGATTTTTCTGTCCCACAGAAAGAAGACACCGGGTCTCTCCACGAGAAAAGCAAAGAAGCAGGTACATTGCCGGACAGTTACCAGACTTCGACAGGGCCCGAGGGGCGATTTTCGCTTGAGATAGAAGGCGCAAGTTCTAAAAAGGTTCCACTGTTAAAAGTGGACGCGCCAGGCTACTACCTTCAGCCTTTCTTCACTCCCCTGCCCCGAGACCATAACTTCGGCACATTCACTGTCACACCGTCTGGCTCTGTATCGGGAGTCGTTTTTGCCCGGACCGATCAAACATTCAAACGAGCCGTTGTCATATTGCTTAAGGATAGAGAGTACAAAGAGTATCTAAAAGATCGGACTCTTATTCCTGATTTCCATCCCTATTCAATCACTAATGAACGCAAGGAATTCGTGTTTCCTAACATTCCAACAGGATCTTACTATTTACTTTGCAGATCTAAACTTCATCGCGAAACCGCCATTCAAATTGATGTCCAATCCGGAAATGAATGTAAACAAGACATTGAGCTAAAAAGCGGTCTCACTCTAAAAGTTATTGTCAGAGACCAAGATGGTAGAGCTATTGAAGGAGCCTCTGTCCAGATCGAAAATACTGAGTCTTGGTTATTTTACACGGATCCGCAGAGGAAGAAGGCTCAATCGAATTCGACAGGGACATGCGAGTTCTCCGGACTTATATTTCATGACTTTCAGGTTCGGGTCAGCGCCGCTAAGTTTGGAGTGGTCAAAACTTTAGCGCGCCTCAACGTCGATCGTGATGAAACGGAGTTACGCATCAAGCTCTACCCCCGGTGTATTGTCACAGGGCGAATATTGGACGCTGATGGTCAAGCGAGCAATCACATTGTTTCAATCTATCCTTTCAATGAAAAGGGTGTTGCCTCTCCTGACAGTGTCGACACCGTTGAATGTAATGAGAAGGGCGTCTACCGTTTTGAACAGGTAAACCCCGGTCGATATCTACTTGCAAGCTCTCCAGAAATGCCATCTGCTGATCGACCTTATATTGGAGATATTCATAAAAACCTGGTCGTCACTCCCTCAGATACAATCTTTACAGTCAGGGACATGCACCTGCCACGTCTCAGTCAAGTCAAGGTCACTGTATTGACTCACTTGGGGCAACCATGCTCCAATTTCAGAATCTACGTAATCCCGGCCAACAAATTCATTTATAGCGGCCCACCAAAAAGCAATACGGACAAGCAAGGTCAGATATTGCTCACGGGACTCTCAACAGGGAACTATGTATTTATCGTCTACAATCAAGAATACCTCCCCCAACTTATTGAGACGCGCTTCATTCCGGAGAAACAAGAGAGCGAGTTATCGTTGGTCGTGCCAAAAAGGCACGGCGCGATTCAATTGGAAATCAATGATGCGAATGGACGGCCGCCCTTCAACGGCAGGATCTATCTGTATCTACGAAAAAACAGTGGGTGCATTCAGATCAGTAAAGACTTCATGCACACAAAGGGCCGAGAAAAGCTCACCCATATCCCCCCAGGTCTTTTCCACGTCAATTATCGAAATCTAAACATGCAAGGAAAGAACCTCTACTTAGGGCAAGTTCAAGTTCGAAGCGGAGAAACAACACAAGCGAGATTCAAACTCCCAAAATTAGAGTGAGGCGTCTCGTTTTAACAAACAACTGAAATAAACCAGTCTTGACCGATCCCCAGCCATAAGTCAAGCTAGCTGAAACCCTGAACATTTGAGACTCACTATGCGCGCCCTACTATCACTGTCAATCGTCCTCGCATTGCTCGCCTTTCCCAGCCCGGTCATGAGCCAGTCTCAACCAATAGGCAAGGTTGTTAAGCATGGCAAGCTAGAGTTTACAGTTCAGCGCCTCGGCTACCAAATCGCCGGGTGGAGTCGCTTCGAAATCACGACCAAGAACCTTGATAAAAGCGAAGACAAGGTCGTCATTGGGAAGCTGACGCTGTTCTCAAAGGCGAAGAAGCAAATGGGCCAAGCCCCTGTTTTTATTACTGTCAAGAAGAGCGCGACAACAAAGACAATCATCACGGTGAAAGAGAAGGGTCCTTGGGCGAAGTACCAATTCACCGTCTCAAAGAGCTATAAGGCGCCCTAATCTCAGACAGCCTTATCCCCGCTCACTTGATCTTGATTTGCTTCTTCAAAGCGCCAACATACTTGGCATATTTCACCGACTTAAAGCTCTCTTCTTCATCAAAGAGAAAACCCGGCTCGCAGCTCCACGCCTTGACCATGATCTTCGCCAATGGCTTCGGGATGAGAACTGGCTTCTCCATGCGTGGCCCGGCCCCGTATTTCAGGGAGTTATACAGCGCTAACAAAGCCCCAGAGAACTGCTCCGCTTGATATTCATCCGCATCCTCTAAGGACTTTTTATCTCCAAGAATGCGATTCCAGACGGTCTTTAAATCGTCCTTCTTAAAGCCCTTCTGCTTCGACCAGGAGAGCTCAGAGCCCTTCAAGAGCGTCCTCAACTTTGCCAATTCGACCTTCACACCAGCTCCATCAAAGTCATCGTTGCTAAGAGCAGCCCAAGCCTTCTTAAAGGGCCCTTTTAACTCTGTCGGTCCAAAGACCTCCACCCCGTGACGGAAAGCGACCATATAGGTCACCACAAGATTCAATTGATCCTCGAGTATTTCCTCGTCGGCTTTTTTAGCAATGAGACCATCTAATTTTCGCAATTGAAGACGCAGGGAAGCCCCCTGACCGACCAGCCAAAGACGAATTCCATCCCAGGTATTACGCTCATACCAATGAGGGTTTTGACGCATCAGATAACTGTATAGTTCGAAGCCTAAATCCGGGTGTCCGGCGTCGACAAAGTCGGG
>JARGOJ010000771.1 GCA_029210225.1 Planctomycetota bacterium | reverse complement strand
TGCCCTGGATTTGTTGGATGCCCAAGATTTATTGTTTGTCGGGGAATGGAACCAATTCCAAAGACGGGCGGTCACACGGGACCGCCCCTACATGGCCATTCATATACCCTAGAGCCCACAGCAACACGGAAATCGTGTAGGGGCAGACGCCGCCGGGCGCCCGGCCATGTGTCTGCCCGGGATTTGGTGTTTGACCGTTTTTCTTGCCATTCCAAGGACAAGCGAATAAATTCGGGCCAAGGCATGCCTGTTGCTGCCCAGAAAGGGACAGTTATGGTACTCTTGCCCCCTCGATTCACCTTGGGAGCATGATTTATGAAGTCGCAGTATTGGGTTCCAAGCCTTGTGTTTTCTATCCTCGTTGGGTTCGTCACGGTCAGTCACGCCAAGGATAAAGATCCTAAGGCCGACATGAATAACCCCGTCGTCGCCAAGGTCAACTCTGCAACAGTGATGCTGAAGAACGGCTATGGCAAACTCAACTCTCTCACCGAGTTAATCGCCAGCAAAACCAAGCTGAATGTCGTCTGCGACCCCAACATCCGGCTCAAGTCTTTCAACTACAATTTCCCAGCCAAGAGCTATAACGCTCACAAGCTCCTCACCGATGCTCTCAAGAAGCAAGCCCTCAAGTACGAAGGCTTCTCCGGCGTTATTTACATCTCTAAAGCCAACTCCCCGAATCGTCTCCCTCCCCTCATCGACCTTGATAACGCCAACGATGAAGCCAAAGAGCTGCTCGAAGAAACCGTCTCCATCGCCCTGAGCAGCGAACGACTTAAAGACGCCTTCGAAATCCTCTCCGATGTGACTGGCCTTGAGGTCACCACTCCCTCTAAGAAAGAGCAAGAAGACGGGCGTCTTAAGCCCGACGTCTATCAACGGATTAACCTCAACGTCGAAGAGATCAGCGCCAAAGACTGCCTCTACCTTGTCATGCGACAAATGCAGCTCGCCCTCAGCATCCAGGGCACCAAGGTCGTCTTCTGGAGCTACTCTCTCACCAAAGGCTCCGCAGGCACTCAGAAGATCATCAAAGCTCTCGGAGAACCTTGTCTAGTCAAGGTCACCGCCAAAACACTCGGCGAGCTTGGCAAGCAACTCGCCGAAAAGTACAAGTTCATCGTCTTCGTCCCTGAAGAGCTCGCCCAAGTCCCAGTCAAGGCTCCTCCCGGCAAACTCTCCCTCCGCTCAACACTCTTTCTCGCCCCAGGAATTGGGTCGGGCATCGATCATAGAATCGTCGGAGATGGACTCCTTTTCGAGAAGCGCTCCGGCCGCCGACGTCCTCCAGAACAAGTGGACATCAGCAAGGCTGATACGACCCTCTTGATTACCCTACAAACTCGAAAGCTCGCCTTCACCGGCGGGAATCGCCCCCTCAGCGTTATTTGCAAAGAACTCGATGCATCCTTCGGGTCCATCAAAATCACTTGTGATAAAGAGATCGAAAAACTCCCCGTCAGCTTTAAGACAAAAAAACTCAGACTTGGCGCCATCATCGAGCATATCGCTCGGGTCACGGACACCAAGGCAAGCTTCAAAAAGAACGTCGTTCATTTCAGCCCCCGCCCCTGAAGCCCTTCCAATAAAAGCGAGACACTGGCTATGCGAAGCACAGAACTTGGCCGTACCGGCCTAAAAATCAGCGCCATCGGCCTGGGGGGCATGCCTATGTCTCTCGATGGACGCCCCAGCGAAGAGCAATCTGTTCAAGTCATTCACAAAGCCCTCGACATGGGGGTGACCTTTATTGACACGGCAGACAGCTATTGCCTCAATGAAGAAGACAAGCACCACAACGAAAAGCTCATCGCCAAAGCCCTCGCCAGCTACTCAGGAGATGGCAGCGCCGTCGTTGTCGCCACAAAAGGCGGCTTGATGCGTCCAAAAGGCGACTGGACTCGCAACGGCGACCCAGAACACCTTAAAAAGACGATCCGAGAGAGCCACGCAGCCCTCGGCGGACAAAAACCGATCGACCTCTGGCAATACCACGCCCCCGATCCGAACTTCCCCTTAGAAGAGTCCCTCGCCGTTGCCAAAGCCGCGGTGGAAGAAGGTCTTATCACCCATGTCGGGGTGTCTAACTTCAGCGTCGAGCAAATTGAAGCGGCTCGCAAGGTTCTCCCCATTGTCTCTGTGCAAAACCAGCACAACCCCTGGCATCGCAACCCAGAGAACGATGGGGTCCTCGCCTATTGTGAAAAAGAAGGCCTGTCCTTCCTCCCCTGGAGCCCCTTCGGCGGACGCCGCCGGCACAACACCGTGGTCTCCGAATTCGATGCCATCGCCGCCATGGCCAAAGAAAAGGGCTGCTCCATCTATCAAGTCACCATCGCCTGGCTCATGAAAAAGTCCCCCTGCGTCCTCCCCATTCCTGGGGCCAGTAAAGTGACGAGCATCGAGAACACCCTGGGAGCCATCGAGCTAGAGCTCAGCGACCAAGAGATGGAAACCCTCGAAGCGGGGTTAGCAAAGTAATGGCAGAAGAGAGCCCCAGCGATCCGAGCCCAAGCAATGAGAGCAGTCGATCGAGCAAAGACGTCATCGAGGCCATCACCGAGAACATCAAAACCGTTCTCTTCGGCAAAGATGAAAAAATCCGCCTCGCCCTCACCGCCCTCGTCGCAGGAGGTCATCTGCTCATCGAGGATGTCCCAGGAACCGGAAAGACCATCCTGGCCCGAGCCATCGCCGCCAGCTTCTCCGCCAAGTTCCGCCGCATCCAATTCACCCCAGACCTCCTCCCCTCCGACCTCACTGGGGTCTCCATCTTCAACCCCAAAGACCTCGTCTTTGAATTTCGCGAAGGGCCGCTGTTCACCGATTTACTCCTCGCCGACGAGATCAACCGCGCCACTCCCCGGGCTCAATCCGCCTTGTTAGAGAGCATGGAAGAGCAACAAGTGACGGTTGATGGGCAGAGCCATCCTTTGTCGGAGAGCTTCTTCGTCATGGCCACCCAAAACCCTATCGAGCAACAGGGCACCTTCCCCCTCCCAGAAGCCCAACTCGACCGCTTCGCCCTCTCTATGGATTTCGGCTACGCGCCCCCCGGTGAGCTCTCCAGGATCATCGCCTCCCAGCGAGGCCAGCATCCTCTAAAGAGCTTGACCCCGGTCGCTAGCTTGGCGGACCTTCAAGGAGTACAGAAAGCCGCCCGCGATGTGGTCATGGACCCAGATATCGAGCGCTACCTCATAGAGATTGCCCTCGCGACCCGAGAGCACGAAGCCATCGCTCTCGGCGCCAGCACCCGGGCAATTTTATGGTTTGTGTCGGTCACCAGAGCTTATGCTCTGGTGCATGGGCGCAACTATGTGCTCCCAGACGATGTCAAAACCTGCGCGGGCCCCGTACTCCTTCATCGTATGATCCTCGACCATAAAGCTCGGCTCACAGGTCACTCGACCCATGATGTTCTTGATGAAATCCTAGAGCAGCTCATCGCTCCAGTGCTCCCCGTCCCTCAGTCCATCCCCCCAGGTCCATGATGGAGAGCGGTCAGGGCGACTTCAAAGAACCAGAGGAAGAGCAATACCTCAAAGCCTTCGCCAAGCGGCAAGTTTTTCACGACCAGCCCGACCTCAATTGCTATAGGCTCTACCACGGTTTTTGTGAAGAAGAGGGACGCCCCCACGCCCTCAGCATCGACCGCTACGGCTCGGCCTTTCTCATCAAGACTTATCGCGACGATGTCTGTCCGAACACAGCCCTCAAGGCCATCGAAGGCGCCTTCAAAGATGAAGAACCCTGCGTCATCCTTAAGAAGATGTTCCGAGGATCGAGCAACGAGGAAATGTCTGGAGTCGTCCTCGTGGGCAACGAAGCTCAAGCTCGCCCGGTTGCCAATGAGAGCGGACGACTTATTCAGAGTTCGCTCCTGGGTCAGAGGAACACCGGTTTGTTTTTGGATGCCCGGGCCTTGCGGGACCATGTCCAGAAACATGCTGCGGGAGCCCGCGTTCTCAACCTCTTCTCCTATACCGGCGCTTTTGGGGTGGCGGCTTTGAAAGGAGGAAGCAAGCAGGTTGTGAACATCGACTCAAATAAGAATGTTCACGATCGGGCGCGGGAGAATTACACCTTAAACGGCTTGAAATATGATTCTCGGGACTTTGTCACGACCAGCCTCGAACAAAGTCTTCGCTACTATAAAAAGAAGGGGCAAAAATTCGATCTCGTCATTTTCGATCCCCCTCCCGCGAGTCGCCGAGGAAAGAAGCGCTTTCGCTCAAAGCGGGATTATTCAAAGTGGCTTCGGCAAGTCTTGTCCGTATTAGAGCCATCCGGGATGTGCTACGCGCTCTGCACCGACCGCGATCTTGTCCTTGATGAGGATCGCTTTAGACAAGAAATCATGGGGATCGCTGAAGAAAATGGGCTGACTGAGAAAATTTGTGAGCCGCTTCTACGGGCCACGGATTTTCCCGCGGCTCCCTTTGAAAGTCGCCTTCGCGGGATGTTCATAGGGCCGAAAGAAATTTAAAGAGCATGCAAACATGGATTTCCGGTAAGCCCGAAAGCTTGTTAGAATACCGGCGCGATGGGTACACCCATGGCCTCCGTCTAAACGCCCTTCTAGGTGAAGGATGCCCATGACTCCAGAAATCGAAAAGATCCTGAATGCCTGCGTCGACGACATCGACTGGTTTATCAAGGTCTTCGAGCAAAACGCT